>PUNP01000899.1 GCA_003551785.1 Candidatus Brocadiaceae bacterium
AGAACTCCGCAAATTGCTGCAGCATCCAGCCGGTAATGAAAAAGCCCAAAAATGTCCCGGTCAACGTGCCTGTAACCGAAAGAACCACACCGTAGCTGAGATAGTGCGATGCAACCGCCTTCTTGCTGTAACCGGTAGCTATCAGCGTGCCTATCTGCGCCCGCTGCTGCTCAGTTATGCGCGCTAAAAGTATATGCAGGATCAACGCAGCAATGATCAGGAAAGCCAGGGGGATCGTCAGCGCCATGCCGCGTATCGACTTCAGCTCTTCACTCAGTATATAGTGTGAGACCTGGTCGTCCCGGGCGTAGCAGACATGCACACCATACCTGTCCAGCCTGTTTTCAATCCTGTCGGCCACCGCTTCAGGATCGGCATCCGGCGACAGCTCGGCAGAGAGGTCGTTGAAAGCGCCGGTCATATCGAAAGCACGCTCGGCGAAGCTCTGCCGAACGAAAACAAGCCCGAAATTCCTGTCGTCAGGAAGGAACTGCTCGGCGGAGCGCAGCAGATAAACATATTCGGGGCTGTAAGCGGTACCGACGATGGTCAGGGTCTCGCGTGCACCGTCCAGCGTCGCCTCGAAAGTATCACCGACCTCCAGGTTGTTCTCCTCACTGAACCGCTGGTTGACAACAGCTTCGCGTTCATGGGTGAGGGGGAAATACGAACCACGTACGATATGGATATTGTTGATTATATCGCCGCGTTGATCGGGCATGGAGATGATGCGCCCGACGATAGCGTTGGGGTTATCCTCGACTTCGAGCGGAACATCCTCGACAATACGACCTCGCACATCAAGGACGCCGTCAATATCGGCTGCATGGCGAAGAGCCGTTTCCGGAGCGCGTTCCAACCGTGCGAACACATCGGCGAAACGGTATTGGCGATAGAAAATTTGTTTGGAATATTGCAGGTTCAAAAGCAGCGAATACATCCCGATAAACAGCGCAGTAGCACACACGACAATGAGCGCGACCGAAAAAAACTGTCCGGGATGACGTTTCATATCCCGCCATATTTTCTTATTCAGCGGTTTCATTGTGTCTTTCCTTTGACAATAAGCTACGCAATATCCTCTTCTACAGGCTTAAATTTCATCACAGCGCTGCGTGCTAATAGAGTCCGGATGTCATTTTCATATCGCTCTACTATAGCACGCCCGCGTTCCGAACCGCACCGAAGAAGAGCCCTTCCGATTTCCATTTCAAGGTAAGCATAACGGTCGGCTGTTGGGTTGACTGTATCACGCGGATCAGTTGTGGATCCAGGAAGATCGGAATCGGTTATTCCCGGCTTTTCGGCCAAAATATCCAATGCAGGAATGCAGCCATTATCCCCCAGATTCTCTGCTGCGAGACATACCGCATGCGCCCAGCAGAACATGGCATCCGAGCGTTCGGGGTTGATTTTTATCTTTCGCGCAATATCCTCCATATAAGGCTGAACGCGTTTATCACCGCAGCGGCTCAGCAGGTAAATCAGGTGGGTCGCCGGCGGAGCCCAACCGTGGTCAGGCATTTCATGGCGATCATGCTCCCAGACAGGCAGTTCCGCACCCGCCAGCTGTCGCTCCAGTTCTTCGAGCAAAATGCCGTTTGCACAATGAATTCCCAAAAAACAAAGCGCTTTAGCCACTTCAATTTTCCCGGGGCCGTGCGCTGGTTCCAGTGCGTCCTTCAAAAACGGAACCGTCTTCTCCCCATGAACCAGAATTTCTACGACCTTATCAATGCTTATTTCATCCCCTTCAGCCATTCGGTTCACGTTATTTTGCAACTTATCCGTCGTGGTATGGGGCCACTCCCGGTCAATTATCTTTCCTCCATCCTCTTCTCCCACTACCTTCCCGCCATGATAAAAAAACTTTTCATGAGTCTGATCGACATACGCCGTGAGTCGGTTGCCTTGAATATCCTCTCTGTTGAGAACTCCCTGACAGATCAACGTTTTCTGGAGCTGTGCTGCATCTATATCAGACAGTGTGGTATTTTGACTGGAAGCCTGACATGCGGCAAAACCGGCTGCTGCCCCAAGAGCCATCATATCACGCTGCATACGCGCCAGTGCCAGGGCGTCATGCGAACATGACCAGGCACGGCCTACGACTATCAAGCCTTCCAAATCCCGTGGAAGCAGTGATCTGTAAGGAATGGCCGCTGGATGGACTCCGTTATACATTTTCTCGACATAGCCGGAGAAAATCAGCTCACTGGCAGCGATACCTTTGATATCGAAATTCGACATCGCAACAGTTACCGTATCCCGGTAGCGCTTTCGGGCCAGTATATCCTCATATGTAACCGTCAGCCGTCCTTTAATACGGCGTGTTTCCCGGGGGGTAAAATAATATTGGGGAAAACCAAGTGGGTCGCGCGCTCGCCCACGCCGCCGTGAGCTTATAATGCCGCGTGTCAGATCATTAGGGTCTCGGATGTCATAGGCACAATCGAAATGCCGTGCAGCTTCAGGATTAGCACCATGATAATGCGCGAAACTGCCCCACATCGTCATCGCATCACGGCGCGTACCATAACAGCTGTCGGCCCCAGCCCACACAGCTATGTCACCATCGCCGGTTGCATCAATGATATGTTCGGCCAGAATAACCCCCATACCGAAAGGCGTTGCAAGCACTACGCCCCTTACCCTTTCCTCACTTAAAAGAGTCCCCGCTGCGACTCCTCTCAGCCATTTCACTCCGGCCCGCTCAAGGGCATTGAACATCGCTGCACATTCCGGCATACCGGTATCGGTGCAAAAAGAACTGAATTCCCGATCAAGGCGCTCCCAATAGTCGGTACGACGCCCAAACCAGTATTTGGGCACTCCACCGATAGTACGGGTACCGCCTGCATCTCCGTATTTTTCAATCAGCACCGTTTGATTTCCCCGGGAAGCAGCAGCAATTGCCGCCGGCACGCCACTTGTTCCAGCACCGACAACGAGTGTCTGGCACTCTGTTAAGACAGGGATTGAAGATTCTGTATCGATTTTTAACTTACAGTCCATTGTACGAAAGCAATCAACCATTCCAAGACGCAAGATGCAGCCCTGCAAATCATGCATACGTCCGGATACGTTGGGGGAAATACTGATTCTGGACGGTTTATTCTTTTTCGCTTGATGCCATTCATTCCACGGCGCATTTTCAAGTATATCGACAATAGGCAGTAAGCCGGTCGGTTCGTTCAGCTCCCTCGCCTGGTCGTTGTTGATATCTGCGGCGGGGCCAACGATGAGTAAATTGTCGATATTGATGGGACGGTAACAGGAGATGTCATAGGCGCTGTGCGAATTGGCTTTGCGGGATTTGACACGAATCGCAGGTGCGGCATGCACGATATCGCCTCCGCGCACGAAGGAAGCGTCAGCCCATTCACCTGACTTACGCAAAGAACAGGCAGTTTCCGTCGCTATCCGCCTCATCTGCCCTCCCCACCTTGATTCATCACTTGCAAGAGCGTCTTTAAGCGGGAGCCTCGCCCTGAATTCCCCGAATTCTCCGTGCAGAAGCAGCTGATTATCGACAAGTTGTGAAACGTCCTCTACATGAAGGTGAGGGCGTGCGGGAGGATTATTGCAATACATCGTGTAACTCACGTCAACAAGATCATCGACCGATTCGCGCCGGTAAATTCGGGCGCCCCCCCGGCGCGCAATGAATGCGTGCGGGGTGCAGTCGGCTGCGGATTTGGTTTCCATAGCCATGAGCCCGCCCTTACAGGCGAAAATAACCGCCGATAAATTTCGACCAGACATGCGAACGCCGCAAGGCTGGGCGTCGTAAAGGATATTCACCCCGGCATCGAGCAACCGGTCTTCCAGACGGGTTGTCAGCTTAACCATATCCAGCAGGAGGTCGGCCTCTTTTTGCTCACGCCCGCAGGATTCC
>PUNP01000599.1 GCA_003551785.1 Candidatus Brocadiaceae bacterium
AGATGACTACCGCACCGCCTTGAAAGCATTTCTCGAGCGCGGAATCACGCCGAGGGAGGTGGAGTGAGGTGAAGGGTTTTCTCCGGGGAGATTGTGGCGACCGCGCGGGGCGAAGGATGTGCCGATAGGCCGTACCGATCATGCGAGTGGCGATACCCCGGAAACATGCCGAAGCGTCCCATGGATAGGCCGCACGCAACGAACCCCGTTCGGAACAACACCGAACGGGGATTCTGGATCAGCTGCTCACGCTCGCCCAAGGCAACGATTAAGTCAATGAAGAAACTCACCAATAGTTCCGATAATAATCAATACCACCGTCTCCGTCGTAGTCCTTCTCGCGGCTCACGAAAAGGGTTTCGCTTTCGGCGGCACCTATCTCGACGTCGATCACAATTGCATCACTCTCACCGATTTGTTCAGTATCAAGATCAAACGACAAATGACCAAAGCTGTCGTCGTAATCGACATCTTCCTCACTATCGATCGCATTGATATCGTCTTCGCCTACATCCTCGAGAAAACCAATAGAGGCTGCAAGAAAAACGGTTTCTTCGTTGTCCCACTCTTCTCCAGGATAGACTCGAATCTGACCGTCATCGCCTCCATCGGCGTCAAGCACAAGACGTGCAATCAGCGCGGCATCTTGAACGTTCGGTGCGCCATCCAGCGCCGAATCGTTATCACCAAAGATGACTGCACCGTCGTCTACCGTGTTACTCTCCGAAATGCCGCCGCCGCCGAACGTGAGGGTTATCCCGTTGTCGATGTAAGTCAAAGTGTATTCGTTCAAAACGACACTGTTAAAGGTTATAGCGGCATCAACCTTGACATCCACGTCTTCGAGCTCAAGGTCGGTCAGGTCGCCGCCCGCACGGAGCTCAAGGGTATCTCCGTCGATCGTGCTTTGGTCTGTCCCAACAGGTAAGCCGATTATTTCGTTTTCCGCGGTGAGGGTATTCTCAATCGTCACTGTGACGTTACGTTCGATTTCGACCACACCTCTGGACGTTACATCTGTGAAGGCTACACTTTCATCAACGTCGACATCCACGTCCAGAACAAGGCCGTCCAGGTCAGCCGTCGCGTTGTCGAGCACGAGGGTGCCGTCTCCGTCTATAGTGGCCGTTCCATCTTGCGCGCTGATTGCGTTGTTCGCGGTGAGGCGACCGTCAATCGTCAGCGTCACGTCTTCGGCGATTCTGAGCTCATCTTTGGAAGTGACGTCCTCGAAGGTTACAGTGTCTTCGGCTACAGTGTGCGTACTGTCGGTGTCGAAGGTGACGTTCTTGAGGGTCAGATCGTGGCCATCGCCAAAGCTTACCGAGACCTTATTATCACCGTCGGCGACGAAGCTCTTTCCGTCACCAAGAATCGTGGCTGCAGCTTCCTGTTCAAGCCTTCCTTCATCGACGTCGTCAATATCACTGATGTCAATATCGGATCCAAACGTGATTTCCGGGATTTCCGATTCAAGGGCTGCTGCGAGCTGGCTATGGTTGTTAACGGTGATCTCATCCAAGTCTACCAATGCTGTCGCCGAGTCGAGTACCGCGTCGTCTTCCAGTGTGAAATCACCGCTCAGGGTACCACGAATATATGTGTTGTCATATGCCACGTTGTCCAGCTCAACCGTGTCGCCGAGTATGATGAGGCTTTCACTGCCACCATTAACATTCACATTCTTGACATTACTGCCTTCGAGCTTAATTGCTTGACCATCGAAACCGACTTCGATGTCTACACCATCTTCACCTGCCCAGGTGTGCCCGTCGAGGTTGATTTCTTTGGGGGCCTCTAACTGGACATCATCGAACATGGTGATGTCCTCAGCAAACTGAATGTAGCCAATCTCGTCATTATTCAGAGCGGCTTTCAGTCCGCCGGCGGTGCTGACACCAGCTTCGCCCTGGCCAAAATCAAAATCTTCCCCTTCCGGGTCTTGCGATCCTTCCTCGCCTTCCGGGCCTTGTTCGCCAGCTGGACCTTCCGGACCTTCCGGACCCATTGGTCCTTCACAACCGGCAAAGACGAACAGCATGACGAGAAGAAGACTGAATAACACACTAGCATTCTTCATCACGGTTCTCCTTATGTGTTTTCCGGGACGTTTCCTGTGACCGCCCCGTATATCGTGTTTGCCGGTGCACACCCTACGTATGCACCGTATGTTCCGCGCTTTCCGCCATTGATACTGTTGCCGCCGCCCTCCGTTATCCACGACCGAAGGGACGCGGCCTCGTCCTGATTACTCGATGTCCCTTCGGCGAGCATAATTTCAACTGTTTTCAGCAGCGCAACGAGACTGGTAATCCGCTGCGGGCGGTCCACTATCACTAACCTGTTATGCCGACCCGACCCGTTGCTGACTGTCTCGCCGGTATCAAAACACAAGAGCGTCGCGCCCCGAAGCGCGTGTCTTGCTGTTCATGTGCGACTTCCAGGATATGGGCTAAGAGGTCTTGGCGGTCTCCAGAGTGCCACCTGTAATAGTTTTTGGTCGTCCGGAACTTCAGACCACTCGTAACCCGGTGAAACTCAACACGTTCTGGCTCGATCTGTCGCTTTCGTTGTCCTCCAATGCACGAGACTATCTGGACGAGATTATAGGAGCGGGAGTATAGCAGGACATATAATTGCGCGCAAACAAGATTATCAAAGGATAGTCGCAGAAGTGATGACTTACTGAGATCGTCTACATGTACGAGTTCTTTTGGTGCAATACGACGGGGCAGACGTTTCACGTGCACGAGGAGCTGGACTCACATGCAATGGCTTCGGAAATACCTGGGACAGTACATTAAGGAGGCCCATAAGCGCGATGCCTCGTTCTATAGTTCCAGTCCTGTTTGTACACCGGTGATTTCGGACACCGATTCCGGAGCGGCTTCTCGAGGAGGCGTCAGCGTTCGAGCCGTATGAACATCAACTGAAAGTCTTCAGGTCACACGTAGGCGATGGCCCGCGGAGCACGATCGTCGGCACAAGTACCGGCAGCGGGACGACGAAATCGCTTATGGAGTGCTTCGGACAGTGTTGTTGAGCCTACGTTACGTATGGCGCGATTCGTTCGGAAGGCGAGATACTCGGGTATGACGGGCGCGGAATCGTTCTCGAATGACGACCTGGCCCTCGGGAGGCACACTATCTCGTACTGTGACCTGTCTCTTCCCGGAACCCGTGCGTTTCGATTCTCGAGCGACTGACACGGGATGAGACACGGCTGATTATCGACGCGGAGGTCCTGCAGGAGATTCTTCACCGTTATATTGCAGTCGGAAGGATGGATGCGATACAGCCGGCCATCGATGCGGTCCGCGCTGCAGTCATGACGTCGCACGAGATATCATGCCGCTTACGTGCGACGAGATAAGGTCATTCGTGCAAGTTTATGAGACAGCACAGATCAAAATCCCGAACGAATAAATTGGCTTGCTGCCAAGGATGTTCAACACCCACGCAGTCGCTTCGCTGTCCTCGACGGTAGAGTTATCGCGAAGTTGCAGAACTTAGGTTGAGGCGCGGCGTATCAGCAGAGCGATGAGAAACGACGTTCCGTTCGTCTGTTAGCTGTCCTGAACCTCGAAGCTCTTATCATACAGGTACCAGTAGAGGTCGGTATCCCGGAGCACTCGACTGTTGATGAAGTTGAACACAGTTTGTCCAAAGGCGTTTTGCTTATAGAGATCCGCACCGGCATCTATCAGCGTCTGAATGACCTCGATGTTACGGTTGTATCTTACCGCAGTGATCAGTGCAGTATCGCCGCCGAAACCTTGTCGGTCGATATCGACACCACGATCGAGGAGAACTCGAATCACGTCGGGATCCTCATTGTATTCTGCGGCAATATCCAGTGGATTCCGTTCATCTTCCATCGTCAAATGTACATCGACG
>PUNP01000728.1 GCA_003551785.1 Candidatus Brocadiaceae bacterium
CAACGATCTACCGCGCCCTTTCAGGGCGCAAAAATACGTGTGAATCATCACCTCGGGTTGAAACCCGAGGCTGCCGTACTTTGCCCCTCCGGGGCAAGGCCTCTGTCTTCGCCCCAGCGGGGCGAAGTTAGGTAGCCCCTGGTTTTAACCAGGGGTAAAAAATGATAAAAAGATCAATGCGCCCCGGCAGGGGCGCGGTTGCTCTTGGAATAGCGGCATTTGCTCATTATTGCCTTTTCGGCCATGCTCCTAGTTGAATGAACCAGTAGTGGCTTGGCCGAAAAGGCATTAACAGGTTCGTAGTGAGCCCTTTCAAGGGCTCCGGAATCCGGTAATTGCCATGCGCTCCCCGGGACGCTTGAAAGCGTCCACTACGAGCCGGGTTTTCAACTCGGGGAAACGGGATGACATCCCCCACCGCTGAAAACGCGTGAAATGTGGGTTAAAACGGCACCTCCATATCGATAAATTCCGTCTCAACATCAAAAGTCTGCTCCAGTAATTCAGCCAATGCTTTGACGCCGAATGTTTCGGTAGCGTAATGGCCCGCAAAAATGGCGTTGATACCATGCTCCATAGCAAGGTTGTAAGCTGTCAGCTTTGGCTCGCCGCTCAGATAAACGTCCACGCCGACCTGGGCGGCTTCTTCGATTTCAGATGCTGCGCCACCGGAGACGACCGCGACGGTTCTTATCGTATCGGTTCCGAAATCCATCGTACCAACGATATTTCCAAACAATCGCTCGGCCTGTTGCTTAAATTTTTGATAGGGGATTGGTTCCGGCAATACTCCACAGAACCCCAGTTCAGTGCCGTTGTATTGACCGAAAGGCTGAAGCTCGAAAAGCCCGAGTTCCACACAAATCCTGGCATTATTCCCCAGTTGCGGGTGGGCGTCCAGAGGTAAATGACATGCATACAACGCCATGTCATTTTTCATCAAGATGTCCAACCGTTTGTAATTAAGTCCCGTGATTTTTTTAAGAGAATCGCCCCAACTGATGCCATGATGACATATAAGCAGGTCCGCATCGCGTTCAGCAGCGCGTTCAAAGAACGGGATAGAGGCATCGACGCCGGTGCATACGGTGAAAATTTCACCGGAATTTTCCACCTGAAGGCCGTTATGTGAAACGTCTGTAAATTCAGTGATTTTAAGTTCTTCGTTAAGAAAAGATTCAATATCTTGCAAATTTGCCATGGTAATACCTGTTATTGGATAAACTGGATAACGTCTTTTTTTGCCATTTTATTTTGTTAGCACGAAGAACATGAAGAAACGGATGTAGAGAGAATTCAAGATGACTTGATCAGGTCCCTCATGTTCCATTATAATCTATGAGAATGAATCGGGTTACTCATTATACGGGATTATAACATGGGATACAATTTCCACTTTTTTAACGAGACCAGATGTGTGCATGATGCTGCCTTCGGTAAGCGATTGGCCGGCTAAGGATTATCTGGCATGATTTGTGATTGACACAGTCGATCAGATAGATTGGGAGCCGTTTAAAGAAAGGTATCGCAGTGAATTTCGGGAAATGCAAAAATGACCAAAAGAGAAATAATTTATGCCAATATAGAACATTCCGGCGCTCCGCGCCCGGGTATGACTTTTGACCGCGGCCGGATCAATGATTTTTGTCGCGGTAACATAAATGCCGGGCTGTCTTATACACAAAAACGTTGGACGGAAGGGAATGTGGAATATTACGATGACGTCTGGGGCAATATCTGGGTGCGGATGAAAGACGGGAGCGTTAAGGGCGAGGTGCATAAACCCGTTTTGGATGATTGGTCGAAGCTCGATGAGCTTAAGCCGCCGGAGTTTGACATAGATGAAGCCGCCCAACAGGCCCGTAGTGATTTCGCTAATGACCACCAGGACCGTTTCAAGGTGGCCGGTGTCGGCGGGTGGGTATTTGACAATGCGCGCTACCTCAGAAAAATGGAAGTCTACTTTCTCGATATGGCAATGTACCCTGAAGAGCTCCATCGGTTACACCGTATTGTAGGCGCATTTTACGAGAAACGTATCCATGCTGCAGGGAAAGCGGGTGCCGATGCTATCCAGATAGGTGAGGATATGGGGACGCAGCAGGGATTGCTTTTTTCGCCGCATATGTTCAGAGAATATTTTAAAGACCTTTATTCTGAACTGTTCGGTATTGCCAAAGATTATGGTATGAAAGTCCTGCTGCATTCCTGCGGAAGCAATTGGGAAATCATCGATGATATGATAGATGTCGGTATTGATTGCTTTCAGTTCGACCAGCCCATGGTTTATGATATGCCGAAATTAGCGGATAAGTTTAAGGAAAGGGGGGCCGCTCTATGGAGCCCCGTCGATATCCAGCAGGTCATGCCGACCGGTAATAAAGATTTTATCGAACAGCAGACGGAACGAATGTGTAATATTTTTGACGGAATGCTTATTGTTAAAAATTATCCCGATCTGCCCGGCATCGGCGTGGAAGAAGAATGGGATGATTGGGCTTATAATACTGTTTGTAATATTTACGGAATCGAGGAGGACTGATGTAAATTTATGTTTTCCCGTCATCATTGCGGATGTTGAGATTGCACAAGCGAGCGATACATAGCCGTGGGTGATCGAAGGGAACCAAGGTAAATGGGGGCGGTTAAATCGTAGATATTCAGCCACGTTGGTTACTGTTACTATGCTACTCGATTCTGGCATCTTAATCAATTATACACTTTAGCAAATGTACCGCCCCCGTCAAGTTAAGGGTGGGAAATCTTTTTCTGGTGGTTAATTACCTTTCATCCCCGTTTTCGATCCCGATCCCGATTTCTGGCACTGCCGCATAGTTCACAATCTGAACTACGTCATTCTGCAGCATGAGCATTTGTAGAACCACAGATGATAAAACTTTCTTTGTTCGTTATTCGTGTTTATCTGTGTTCATCTTTGGTTCTGATGCGTGTTTCACTGATGACTTACGTTAAATCTTTAAAGTTAAAGAGCCGCCTTATTTATAACCGGGCTATGCGGTACGTCGTTTAAGCTGCAGGTCACTGAGGCTTTCTGTTTTGGTGCCGAGCGCCATGAAGCAGAGCCGTACGCAGAGGCTCGCGAAGTCGATGCCATTATAGTCTGCTGCCATCGGCAGCAGGCTTCTTGAAGTCATGCCCGGAATAGTGTTTAACTCCAGGACGTAAACCTCCCCATCATAGCCGTAAATCAAATCGACGCGGCCCATATGCCGGCATCCGGTAGCTTTATATGCTCGAAGCGCCGTTTCACATACTTTATTGTAAACACTTTCGATGAGCGAGACGGGCAGTATATACTCGGTATCGTCGGCTTCGTATTTGGCCTGATAGTCGAAAAAACTTCCCGGACTTACGATTTCAACGACAGGTAATGCGGTATCATCAATAACGCCGACGGTCAGTTCCCTGCCTGCGATGTATTTTTCTATCATGAGTCCATTGTTGTCAGGTGCAGCGGAATATTTTGATTGATCGGACAGCCATTTGTCTATAGCCTGAGATAATTCTTTTTTCGATTGGGATATTGTCACGTCGATGCTTGACCCGCCAATAGTGGGTTTGGTGACGATTGGGAAGCCGAAGGCTTCGGCCTGAGCGATAATTCTGTTCGGTTCCACATCCCTGTAGCATACCGAATAGGAGGGGGTCGGTACGCCGGATTTGAGGTATGCTCTTTTGGAAATTACCTTATCCATCCCGATCCTGCTTGCGAGCGGGCCGCTGCCCGTATAGGGTATCCCCGCATCTTCCAACAGTTCCTGCACCTGCCCGTCCTCTCCGAATTCGCCGTGCAAGGCGATAAAAGCGGCATCCGGGTTGAGAGCTTCAACCGGTTCAATACATCTTTCTTTCAGGTCGATAAGGCTCACACGAAATCCCTTTGTCTTGAGTGCATGCGCGACGGCCTTTCCTGATTTAAGAGATACATTTCTTTCATCGCTGACGCCGCCCATCAAGACGGCAATATGTGGAGTTGTATGCACGTCATCAAGCAACTTTTGCATTGTCGTCTTCATTTTCATTTCTCCATAATTTGACTTCCAGTTCGAGATTAATTCCGAAGCGTTTGTATACGGTTTTTTTCATTTTTTCGATGATTTGGAACACATCGGTGGCGGATGCGCTGTTATAATTACAGATGAAGTTAGCATGAACGTCAGAGACTTTTGCACCGCCTATTTGGAAACCTCGGAACCCACAAATGTCAAGTAATTTACCGGCCGATATATTCCCGGGATTTTTAAATATACATCCTGCATTTGGTTTTGAAGTGGGCTGCACATTTTTTTTTCTCTGAAGGTTTTGTTTTATCAGTTCATCGACGAGTTCGGGCGTTCTGGGTTGTAATTTGAGTTCCGCTTCGGTTACTATGACATTGCTCAGTGAGCAGTGGCGATAAGAGAAATGGATATCTTCTTTTTTCAGGAAATGTTTCTCAACGTTTTCATCGACTATGGTGACGGACTTGATGATCTCATCCATAGCGGCTCCCCATGCTCCGGCGTTTCCGACGACAGCGCCACCGATCGTGCCGGGTATGCCGGCGAGGAATTCAGCGCCGCCGTGTCCTTGATGTTTACAGAATCGCAGCAGGTTTCTGAGCGGAACGCCGCCGCCCACAGTTATTGTGTTGTTTTCGCCGATGCGTATCCAGTCGAAAGCAGGTTTTCTGATATGTATTACTGCAAAATCGAGTTCATAGTCATCGACGACAAGGTTAGAACCGCCACCGAGCACTTTTATCGGCAGGTTGGTGTTTTTGCAAACGGACAGCGCGTCAAAGAGCTGATCATAGTTTTCGGGGCGGGAGTAAAATTTAGGTTCACCACCCATATTGAATGTCGTCAGCTTATTTAACGCGGTATTATTTTTCAGTTGTGTGTTCATAATGCAGGTTAATGAATGAAAAGAACGTTTTCAGGCGGCAAAGAATTGTTTTTGTCCTTTTAACTCTATTTTAGGCACTATATTATGTGCTACCTGCCATATATTTCCTGCCCCCATCACCAAAACGACGTCCTGGGGTACGACTTCTCTGACAATAAGGTTTTCGATGTCTTCGAATTCGGGAACGTAATGGGCTTTCATACCGTTATCACCTTCATTGATACACCTTACTAAATCCGTAGCGTCTACGGCGCGGCGGTCTTCTTCGGTGTCTCTGGCCGCAAATATATCAGAAATCAATGCCACCCAGCATTCATCAAAAGTTTCGGCGAGTTCGCCGAGCATTTTTTTCGTGCGGGAATACTGGTGCGGTTGAAAGATACAAAAAAGCCTTCGGTTCGGAAATTGCTGTTTAGTGGCAGAGAGACTGGCTTTTATTTCATTGGGGTGATGGGCATAATCGCTGATAACGGCGACATTCCACGGCTGGCCGAGCAGCTGGAGCCTTCTCGCCGCACCTTTGAATGAAGCGAGTGAGGCGGCAGCTTCACGTATGTTGACTCCTGCATAGTGACATACCGCTAAAGCGGCAAGTGCATTATAGATGTTGTGATTGCCATAGAGCTTGAGTTCATAACGGCCGAGGTCTTCGCCGTTAAGCATCAGGTTAAAGTTGGTCCGTACTTTAGCGCGCCAGACCTTCTGCATAGAGATTTCAGCATTATCATCCTTCAGACTGAATTTGACGACCTTGCAATTGGCGGCACTTTCAATTTTTTTGCTATGCGGGTCATCCGCGTTGAGGATAAGAACGCCATCTTTCTTGACCTGGCTTGCAAATTGGCAGAAGGCTTCTTCAAGCTCTTCCATGTCATGATAATAATCGACATGTTCCCAGTCGACATTAGTGATTACTGCGATTTCAGGGTTGAGGTAGAGGAACGAGCGTTTGTATTCACACGCTTCTGCAACGAGATATTTTCCACTTCCGCAATGAGAACCGCCATTGAGCTGAGGGACGTCGGCGCCTATCAGGTATGAGGGATCGGCGCCGCACTTTTGCATCATATAGGCGGCCATGCTGCTGGTTGTGCTTTTCCCGTGAGACCCGGCCACGGCGATGCCCGGCTGCTGATCCATCAGCTCGCCCAGCAGTTGAGGGTATTTGACGACCTCGATTCCCATCCTGCGCGCTTTTATCAGTTCCGGATTCTCAGCGCTGATGGCCTGGCTGACAACTACGCGGTTAGTGTTGGGTTCGAAGTGGGAATCTTTCTGGTCAAGGTGAACTTTTATTCCTTTGCTCGTCAATTCTTTTAAGCTGGGAGAAGGATTTACGTCCGAGCCGGTGATATGAGCGCCTTTTTCTCTTGCAAAGCGCGCCATTGCTTTCATGCCCGTCCCCAGAATCCCTACAAAATGCCAATGCTGCTGCTCAAACTGCTTGGTTTCCATTTTTGCTTCTACCATTTCTTTCACTCCCATAAGGTTAACTTACTATAATTACTTAAATCCAAAAAGCGTGTCTTTATTTGCTCAACCAGTTGCTGATTTGTTTTGAAACGTTATTTTTGCATGACAAAGTGCCGATTCAGTAAATTCTTTCAATTTATCGTCGTGTTTTTTTTGAGCAATGAAGTTTTTTCGATCTTTATTGATCGAAAGCTTCACAATTTCCTGCGCCACATGCCAGGCCGCCAGCGGGCGTCCAGCAGTAAGGGCGCTGTTGCGCATTTTTGTGCGCACATGGTTCTCGCCGGCAAGAGAGAAAATAGTGTCGGCAAGTTTTTTGACGCTCAGGGTTTCCTGTTCCATTATCAACGCGGCGCCGGCGGCAGAGGTTTTTTTGGCGTTTGCTAACTGATGCCCGTCGCTCGCATGGGGGTAGGGGATTAAGATTGCCGGTAATCCTATACCCGTAAGTTCGGCTATCGAGCCACCGCCCGCCCTGCAAACTGCAAAATCTGCTGCAGCATACGCGTAGTGCATTTCCGGTTCAAATCCTAAAGGCTTATACGTTATTCCCTTGCCGAAGTCTATATTTGCAAAGGACTCAATATGGTTTTCTCCGGTTATATGGAGCACTTGAAGTTTCGGGTTTTTGCCGGCAAGCTTAGCCAGCGCGCCCGACATAAGTTCATTCAGCTGCAGTGCGCCTTGCGTACCACCCATCACAAGCAGCGTAGTTCGGTCAGGATCAAACCCGTATCTGTCGGCGGCCAACCTGCGACTTGCACTGAAGAGGTTGGGGCGGACCGGGGTGCCGCTGAGGAGTTTCTTCGAACTCGGAATTGACTTCTCGTTGATGTTCCATTGCAGCTGGATTTTATCCGCGAGTGGGGCAAGCAATCTGACCGCTTTGCCCGGTATGGCGTTAGCTTCAAAAATCATAGTTGGTATTCTTCTTGTTACGGCGGCTAAGATGGCCGGGGCACATCCCCATCCCCCCATCCCTATAACGACATCAGGTTTTTCCTGTGCAAAAGTGCGGTAAATTCGCTCAATCGATATCGCGGAAGAAAGTGTGAGCGAGGGTATTGATTGTGCGCCTAACCATCTCAGTTCAGGCGCGGTGAATGTTGGGAATCCAGAAAGTTTTTTGCCAAAAACATCTTTTATACGTTGGCTGACAACGAACGTGCACCTGGCGCCTGGGATGATTTCCTTAATAGCTTGTGCCGTGGCAAGGGCAGGCATCAAATGACCGCCCGTGCCGCCGCCCGCGAATAAAAAGAGCGGTGAGCGAACTTTTTCAGTATCAATCTTAAAGAAATTGAGTTTCTCAGAATTATGCATATGATTTCTCCGATGTCGTAACAGCAATGTTGCAGAGTATGCCTATCGCCCAGAGCGTAAAGAACAAAGACGAGCCGCCGGCGCTCACCAGCGGCATCGTAATCCCGGTTGTCGGTGCCGCACCGGCAGTTACAGCAATGTGTATGGCCGCCTGTAAGCATATGAGCAATGTAATTCCGAACGCAAGCGAGAAACCGAAGGTGTCCGGAGATCTTAACGCCACTTTGAGCCCTTCCCATAACAGCCAGCCGAACAGGATGATAACTATGATTGCTCCTATCAAGCCGTATTGGCGAGTGATCACTGAAAAAATGAAATCGTTGGCTGCGGCGGGGAGATACGCTATTCCTACTTCGCCGGGACCTTTCCCGTATATCCCGCCCGAGGCAATAGCAGCCAGAGATTGAATAAGCTGATAACCGCTGTCGCGAACATCTTCCATCGGATTCAAGAAAACGGTGATGCGGCGCATTCGGTAGGGATAGTTGACGATGAGCAGGTGGATTAAAGGCGCTGTAGCCAGCGCGCAAAGCCCTGCCTGGATGAAGGATGCGCCGGAAACTACCAATACCGTAACGCCGACCAATGCCAGAAGCGATGCCGTGCCAAAGTCCGGTTCCATCAAAATCAATACGCATATTACCCCTATGATGGTGCCGGGGATCAATAAACCGTACTTGAAATTCTTCATCGTGCCCAGGCCGTGTTTATTCCATCTGTGACACCATGAAGCAAGCCAGATAAGCAATACGGGTTTTATGAGTTGGGAAGGTTGAAAGCCTATCCCCGGGCCAAGCCTTATCCACCGACGTGCGCCGCTGATGCTTGTACCTACGTTCGGAAGCAAAACGAGTAAGAGGGTTAGAGTACCTGTAATCAATAAGATGGTGCTGTATTTACGCCAAAATTTATAGGGCACAAATCGGCCAAGAAGGAATGCCGGTATTGATACCGCTATCCAGTTGAGCCGGTGGATAACGAAATCAAAAAACCTGGGTTCTCCTCCACCGGCTGCTGCCGCTGAGGCGATTAATATGACACTGAACAGCACCAGAGCCGATGTGATAGCGGTAATTCGCCCGGACGCGCCAAGGAACATGGCGCAGTTCTTCTCGGTTGCTGCGCGTTCGCTTTCACGCTGTGTTGACGGCGCTTCCGTTATTGTTTGTGCTGCCGACATATAAATTGAAACCCGAAGTTATAGTGAACGATGTTAATTAACCTTCCTTATAATGCTGTCGCTATCGTTAGCGCTATAAGGGAGCATAAGCCACCAGCTATCCACAACCTGACGACCGTATGTGTCTCCGACCATCTTTTCTGCTGAAAAATATGATGAAACGGTGCAATAGGGAATATTCTCCGGCCGGTCGCCTTGAAATAAACTACCTGGATGACAGAAGAGGCGAAGTCCGCGAGCATTACCAGCGCGATGAGAGGCAGCAGCAGTTCAATTCCACTGAAAAATGCTGCTGTCCCGAGACCGGCACCTATCGCCATTGACCCCGTATCACCCATAAATACTTTTGCCGGATAAGTGTTATGCCATAAAAACCCGAGCACCGCTCCGCACAATGCGGCGCAGAATACCGCAGCACCCGAGTTGATTGCGAATTCAGGTAAATTGAAAATGACAGTTATAAGAATTATCGGCAGCAGGGCGGCGATAACCAATCCTCCCGCCAGTCCATCCATCCCATCGGTCACATTGACCGCATTACTCATCACTGCGAGGATGAACGCTCCGGTTATACCGAATAAGACCGTGTGGGAGGTGATTAAGGCGCGTCCAGGCAGCATCTGCTGCGTCAGTTCGACGCTTGCATTATGCAGGTGATGAAGGTAAAGAATGCTCAGGCCGAATCCTAAAACACCCTGGAACAACAGCTTATAGCGAACTTTGAGTCCGCGTCCTCTGTGTCCTTTATCTTTGACTTTCATTATGTCGTCAAAAGCTCCCAAAATTGCCAAGGTTGTGAAGGCTGTCAGGCATAGCCACATCTGGAGGCTGGTGAGATTTCCACCGACCAATATGCCGGCTATTAATCCTATTCCAATAATGACGCCGCCCATCGTAGGTATGTTTTGCTTGGCCGAAACTTGTTCCTTTAAATCTTCATCTTCAATCGGCGTGTTTTCAGTATGTTCAATCAGCCCGAACTTAATAAGCAGTGAAATAATCGGTGTTCCTGATAAAACGGCAACCACGAACGATGTTAAAAATGCCGATAGCAATATGAAAGCGGCAGCAGCGTAGTGATTTTCACTGAATATATCGAAAATAACTGAATACAACATTAAGCAACCTCCTGCTGCAAGCCCGCAACGTATTCGGCAAAAGAATCGACCACATTTTCCAGCTTAAGTTTCCGCGAACCTTTCACCATCACTAAATCGCCTTTTTGGCAGAGTCGATGGAGGAAAAGCCAGGCTTTCTCAACATCGCTGATAGCCAAAGCGTTTCTGGCGGGACCACCTGCGTTTTTCCATCCCTCTACAAATTTGTGTGCGTGCGTACCCACAGCGATAAGAATGTCGATTTTAGATTCGGCGAGCATTCTGCCGGTGTTCACATGGTGTGTATCAGTGCTTTCACCAAGTTCAAGCATGTCCCCGCAGAGCATTATCCTGCTCCCACTGGTTTCTTGATCACCAAAGGCCCCAGCAACGGCCCTCATAGCTGTGGGGTTGGAGTTGTAACAGTCGAGTATGAAATCAATACCGGCCACATGGCGTTTTTCGTACCGCAGCTTTGGAGCTTTAACATTCGCCAGAGCAGTAAAAGCATCATGTTCAGAAGCTCCTGCCCGCTGCGCCATGGCATACGCCGCAGCTGCATTGAGCAGGTTATGTTTTCCTGGCAGGGCCAGGTTGAAAACCAAATCTCCGATGCGGCACAACTGACCTTTCTGACCGGTTTTAATTGGAACAGGACGGAAATCGGCCGTTTCAGAAAATCCGAATGTGCATACATCGCCGGCAAATCGCTCTTTCAAATCGCAGCATCGGGGATCGTCAGCATTGAGAACTAATAACCCCTGCGGGTTTGTGTGCGGTATTAGTTCGGCTTTAGCTTCCTTAACTCCTTCAATACTGCCGAATCCTTCGAGATGACACTCACCGATGCAGGTGATACAGCTAACGTCTGGTTGAGCTATTGACGCCAGTTGGTCTATTTCACCGTGATGATTAGCCCCAAGCTCCAGCACGATATATTTATCGTTTTGGTTGGCGGAAAGCAGTGAGAGAGAAACGCCGATCTTGTTGTTGAAACTTTTCTCCGCAACCGAGCAATAGCCTTTTTCTTTTAAGATAGCACCGGCGATCTCTTTGACAGTTGATTTTCCACAACTGCCTGTTATGGCGAAAACCATTCCATCCAATCTTTTCCTATGCCATGCCGCCAGTTTAGTGAGCGCATCAAGGGTGTCTTGAACTTTAATGTAACAGACGTCATCAGGGGTAGTATCAACAGCAGAGGGGCGGTGTCCGATAATGACTGAACAGTTTTGAGTGACAGCTTCCGGGATATAGTCATGGGCGTCATGGTTCGGGCCGGTCAATGCGAGGAACGCTTCGCCACCATCAATGGTTCGTGTGTCGGTTGAGAGGCCTTTAGCGACAGTGTCGGGACTTCCCTTGAGTATTTGACCGTTGCAGGCATCAGATATTTCACCGGCTGTGAATGATGGTTTAGTTCTCAATTTACCTGTATCTCTCATTATATTATGCGGTTTTACGTTTTTTCGAAGTGGTGGAATCGATAACCTGCCTGCACACATCCCTGTCGTCGAAGGGGATTTTGGAATCGCCGATGTGCAGGAATTTTTCTGCCCCTTTGCCGCAAACGACAATGACGTCTTTTTCAGAGGTAGCGGTGTTCAGGGCTTTCTCGATTGCGATGCGCCTGTCCGGATCAGTAATGTAGCGTCCACCGGATTTATTTATCCCGGTGGTAATATCAGCGATAATGTCTTCAGTGCTTTCGCTTCGGCTGTTATCAGCGGTGATGACGGATACATCAGCGATGGATGTGGCGATATTCCCCATTTTAGGTCGTTTTTGCTTTTCTCTATCACCGCCGCAGCCGAAAACACAAATGAGCTGTCCGTCAGTGAGCGGTCGCAACGTGTTTAATATCTTCTCAAGAGCGTCAGGTGTATGGGCATAGTCTACAAAGAAGGATGGCATTGCGTCGCATCGGCTGTGCGTAATTTTCTCGAGCCGTCCAGGCACTCCCTTAAAAGATCCGATCGCCTCTTTAACGGTTGAACCGGCAATGCCGCTGGCGAAAGCTACGGTAGCTGAGGCGAGGACGTTTTCACAGTTGAAAAGACCGACAAGCGGTGAGTTAACTTCATAAGTCTCCAAAGGGTTCCTGATGACCATGCGGGTACCGTCGACGCTCTGTTTACACTCAACAAGTCTTACGTCAGCCACATGGTTTATTGCATAGGTCAGAACATTGGCTTCCGTTGACCGGGCAAACCGCTTCCATACAGGACTGTCAGCGTTTAATACGGCGATCGCTTCTTGATCGAGCTGCCGGAACAGTATCTCCTTGGCTCGGATGTACTCTTCTATTGTGCCATGGAAGTCGAGATGATCTTCGGTAATATTTGTGAGCACACCGATGTCGAACGGAACATGGGCTACCCGCTGATGCACGAGCGAGTGGCTGCTGACTTCCATTACAGCATGTGATAGTTTGCTCCTTCGCATCTCCCGGAGCATAAAATGCAAAGAAACGGGATGGGGGGTGGTTTGCGTTGCTTCCATACTCTGCATGCCCAGGTCGTTTTTCAAGGTGCCAATTAGCCCCGCTCTGTGTTCAGAGGCGTTTAATATCGCATGAATGAGGTGAGTTGTTGTGGTTTTACCGTCTGTTCCGGTGGTCCCCACGACTTTTAGGTTTGAATCGGCGGTGCCGTAGAATTGAGCGGCGACGCTGCTGAGCGCTTGTCTTGCGTTGTAAACGTAAATGACGGGGCATTCCGGCATCCGGTCCGGCAATTTTTCACATAATATGGCTGATGCACCCCGCCGTACAGCGTCGGGGATGAAATCGTGTCCGTCTTGCATTTCACCGTTCACCGCAACGAAAAGGGTTCCCTCTCCAACCTGCCTTGAATCATCGGTAACTGACGATATAGCCGCATTTTTCCAATTGAACTTTTTATGCGAGGAAAGATTCGAGATCAATTTCCCCAGAGACCTTCCCCATTTCAAGTCTTTATTGTAAACTTTCGTAATAGACATTTTCGCCTCCTTCAGCAATGAATTTTGTTGTGTTTTTTGGGGGGATATTGAGGTACCCCAGTGTATTACCGATAATTTCACTGAAAGCCGGTCCGGCTACGGTTCCCCCGTAATACCCTCCCTCAGTGGGAACTTTCAGTGATACAAGGGCGATAATCTCCGGCTCTTCAACTGGTGCAAGGCCCACAAAAGTGCTGATATAACGGTCTCTGCTGTAGCCGCCCCCGTCCGGGTCCATCAGCGTTCCGGTGCCTGTTTTGCCGCCGACGCTGTAGTTGTCTACGGCCGCTCTGCTGCCGGTTCCTTCTTCCACTACTCTATGCATCATTTTGAGCACCTCTTTGGCTGTGCGCTCGCTGACGGCCCGGCGTATATGCTTCGGGCCGTCAAAATGGTAAAGGTTTGTATCAGAGACCGGATCATATATTCTGTTGACAATCGTGGGGTTCAGGAGCAGGCCGTTGTTGGCAAATGGAGTGTAGGCCCTGGCCATAGCGAGCCCGTTGACGCTTATTTCCTGTCCGAAAGCGATGCTGATCAGGCTATGATCGTTCCAGGCGGACTTATCACGAAAAATCCCTATACTCTCCCCCGGCAGCTCAACCCCTGTTCTCTCGCCGAATCCAAAATTTCTCAACCCCCACCAGAATCGCTCGGTTCCGAGCTTCAGTCCCATTTGCGCTGAACCGATGTTGCTGGAGTAAGTTACAATGTCGCTGACGGTAAGTATGCCGTGATCTCTGACATCACGAATACGGCGCCTGCCGAACCTCCAAACCCCCAGATGGCAGTCAATCTCCGTATCCGGCTCGACGGTTTCATTTTCCAGTGCGATAGCGGCGGTAATCGGTTTAATGACCGAGCCGTATTCGTATGTATCTGAAAGAATGTTATTTCTTCTTGTTTGAGCGGAGTTTCTTGCCGGAGTACCGGGGTCGAAAGTAGGCCAGTTGACCATAGCCAGAACTTCAGCAGTCCTGGCGTTCAGCACAACCGCCCACGCAGCTTCAGGCTTATGGCGTTCCACCTGTTTCATCAATGCTTTATGGGTAATAGTTTGTATGAATGAATCGATAGACAAATAGAGATCGTTTCCACGGAAAGGTTTTATCTGCTCTGAATTGTTGCCGGCATTTGCTTTTCCACTGAGGTATTTGTCAAATCGCGCTTCAGCTCCCTCCAACCCGTTACCATCAATATCCGTGAATCCGACAACATGGGACAGGAGGCTGCCGAAGGGGTAGAAACGCTCATTTTCACGCCTCATGTAAACGCCTTTTAGCTCGAGTGCGCGAACCCATTCGGCTCTGGATTCCGAAACCTGTCGTTTAACCCATGCGAAACGCCGGTCATCTCTTTTGAGACGGTTGTAGATTTGCTGCACATCACCATCAAGCACCCGTGCAAGAATCCTGGCGGTCTCCAGCGGAGTATCGATATGAGAAGGGTCGGCAAAGACACTCCATTTCGGTACATTTGCCGCTAAAAGCCTGCCGCGTCTGTCGTAAATGTTGCCGCGAAGAGTTTGCTGCCGGGGATTATTTCGATGCACGGCGGCCAGGCGGGTGTATTGCTCGGGGTTATCGTATTGAATATGGACGACCCGGGAGATGAGAGCGAGCAAAATGAGCGTTAGGATAGCCCCGCCTGCTTTAGCACGCCTTAGCGCGCTGAGGGAAGGGGCACCTTCGTTATTCTTTAATTGCTCATCTCGTTTCATCTCTTTCGACATCCTCCGTGGGTTTTAGATCATATTCCCGGGGTTCATAACTTTCAATAATACCCAAACTTTCCATCGGTGTGATTCTCTGCTGGACGATCGGCGGCAGTGCGGTAGGGAGCATGAGTTCCATGTTCATTTCCTGCACGATACGCAATATACGCTGCGGGCTTTTGAGCCTGGCGACCTGAGATTTCAAAACGTGCACGTTGGCGGTGCGATCCTCCAAAACAACATTGAGCTCGTGCAGTTTACGGCGTTCATGCCTTACCATCGTCTCCTGCCATGCCAGGCAGAGAGTAAGTGCGGCTATGATGCAAAAAACTATAAGCAGTCTGAATAATGGCAATTGAATACACCGAATAAAAGCGTAACTTACCGGTAAAATTCACTGAGAACTTACGTAGCGTTTACTAAAAATTTCACCCTGAAAATTTTACACCGCGCAGTTGAGCTGAGCGCGCTCTCGGATTGCTGCTGATTTCTTGTTCCGACGGCATAACCGGCTTTTTGTTTATTAATTCCAATACCCCGTTGCGTTCCTTCTCGCGCCAGCTATTTTTGACTTTTTTAGCTTCCAGGCTGTGATAAGTGATGATAGCGGCCCTTGCGTTTTCTGTGGCAAGTTCAGGCAAAATACCAAGCAGCTTGTCAAGTTCATTTAATTCATCGTTCACATAAATTCTGAGCGCCATGAAAATTCTGGTAGCAGGATGTATCCGCCAGCGTTTTCCCCTTGTACGCGGGATATATACCTCTTTAGCTATCTGTGCCAGTTCAGCAGGTGATTTTATCGGCTCTTCGAGTCTGCGGCGACAAATAGCCGAAGCGATCTGACGGCTGAAACGCTCCTGTCCCAGTTTATAAAAAATGTCAGCTAACTCTTTTTCCGGGGTTTGGTTCACTATTTCAGCTGCGCTTCGCCCCGCTTCGGTATCAAACCGCATATCAAGAACTCCGTCCGCCTCGAATGAAAAGCCGCGAGCCGGATTATCTAACTGATGAGTTCCGATACCCAGGTCGGCAAGGATGAGGTCGAAGCCCTTAATCCCAACTTGTGCCAAAACCTCTTTCGCCTGTGAGAAGCGGCCCTGAAAGACTCTGAATTCGCAATCCAGCTTTTCGCTCAACCTTTTTTTGCCGACTTTCAAAGCCTCCTGGTCGGCGTCCATACCGGCTATTAACCCGTCAGTTCCCAAATGGCGTCCGATAAGGAGCGAATGGCCGCCGGTTCCGAATGTGAGGTCGAGCAAAGATTCCCCCGGTGAGGGGGTGAGTAAATCCAAAACCTCCTCTTTGAGAACCGGCAGATGAATAATCTGGTTGTCGTGATCTTGAGCCACAACGGAATCCGAGGTTAAAAGAAAAAATTTATATTCAAGCAGCTATCCCTGTTATTTCACGCGTTCTCAGCAGTGCAGATGTGGCAAATGTCAAACGCCGTTGCGCTTTTTAGAAAAAAACTTGGGTAAATTTTTACGCTATATACCTTAAAGTCATTTGAGGATACCAATATCTGTCGTTGGTATATGAAATAACCGGGCTATCCGGGCAATTCGCCATTAGAGGAGTCGTTTCCAGCGATATTATTCTCTAATGATTCCACCGGATCCAGCACATCAGCACCTATCGACTCGAACGCCTGTCTGCCATCGGCCCTGACGGACTGAGCAGCTTCCTCTCCTGAGATAGACAGCCAGAGGTTATGAGCAACAACAACGATTCTTTTGTTGTCGTCATTAATTTTGGCATGCTCACAGAGGTGGGGGGGGATTTGCAGGCGATTTTGTTTGTCCGCCTCGACAAAAGCCATCATGCTGTAGAAATA
>PUNP01000564.1 GCA_003551785.1 Candidatus Brocadiaceae bacterium
CCCCGAAAGACGCCGCTAAGGGGTTAGAAGTCTCCAAATATTGGTGTAATCGTTTTCTTTACAACAACTTAATGTGGTTAAACCACTCAATCGAAAATAGAAGATGGTGCCGCTTAGGTTAGATTGTGTGAATCATCTCCATGCTTTATTGTAAACTTTGCCGTTTGCTGTCATCGGTCTGATTCGTTGGCCGTCCACCAGCAACCATAAACAAACAACGACTTTTCCGGTTTGTCCGGGTTATGAGGTTAATATGTTAAAAAAGAAAATGAATAATACAAATTTTGATTGCCCGCATTGGGCAAAGGAACAACTTTCTTTGCGCCATACTATAGAAGCCTGGATTGCAGAGGAAATCGACAGGTATGAAAGAAAAGGTTTCGACGTACTGTCCGGCGATAAGGGGGGGCACGCCCTTGATGAGGCGGGAGGCTATACGCGTGCTTTTGTCTCTGCCTATTGCCTTAATGGTGATGAACGTATAGTAAGTTTTATGAAAAGTTTTCGGGATGAATGGCATGAGGCCGTTAAGAAATCCGGTCATTTCTATCACGGTTACGACGCCAATGAGGAAGGTGATTATATCACGCATACCGCCGAGCCTTTCACGCAGTTTCTGCTGAATGTTCTTTATCTGGACATAACCGACGGTAAGACGATAGGAATCGTCGAGGATGCGGCGGAGCATCTGGGCAACTGGAGTCCGGACGTGCAGGATTGGTATGATTGGGATGAACATGTATTTCTCAGCTATTTTCCCGGCACCCGCTCTCCCTATCACAAGCCACCCTATAACTTCCAGAGCAGCCGCCATTTCAGGGCACTGGCAATCGCATCGGCGGCTTACGAAGCGACAGGGAAAACGCGTTATTTAGAACTGTGCTGCGATTATTGGAAAACCTGGCAGGAAATAATTCTTGCTGCGCCCGAAGGCGCGGATATTCCAATGATGTTTTTTTTGACCAGTGATGCTGACATCCGGCGCTATGCGGGACGGGAAGAAATTATGAATGACTGGCGGTTCCGTAATTACTATCGACATCTTCTGGCCGTGATGGGGCTGGGAGAGCAGCCGCCCGCTTCGACCACTTACCCGGGGCTGCATATGCCGCACGACCTCATAATGACAATGCTGGATGTCATGCGGTTTGTGCCGGATGATGAAGGATTGAGAGAGGGACTTCATCGTGTGATGAAGTATTGGATCGACCTGGAGGGCAGAGTCCACAGCGGAGAGCAGCCTTGCACTACGACCCGTAATAAATGGGGCGATACCTGGTGCGGCGTGCACCTGCCTAAATATCGAGATATAACGGGCGATAAAAGCCTGGATGATGCCTATCTTCAGCGGTGGCCGATAGGGCCTTGCAGCTACCTTCTGACCGGCGACACCAACCGACTGACGGGCGTGGCGCAGGCGGCCGAGGCGGCATTCCGCCAGGCGCAGTCTCGCAACCGGGGAGATTTCGGGCAGAGCTTTGCCACCGACCATTCCTGCAGTGCCGCTTCGAATGCGAGTAAATCGACTTATGTAATGCCCAACCTTTTCTCACCGGCTTTGGGGGGGCTTGGCGTGCATTTTGGTCGCGCTCCGTGGGTCAATGTGTTATACTATACCGACGGCAAACCGGGATTGCCGGATGACGTGGCTGCGCTCTATGTGCCACCGCACAACGATGAACTGCCGAAAGTGCGACTGGTTAACTGCGGGACAGTTGCCTATACCATCTCCCCACAATGCATAAACCCTGCTGAAGAAACAAGGCTCGTGCTTACTGCTCACAAGCCTGACGAAATCAAGGAAATCGTGATAGAAGCCGGACAATCAATCGCAGCGGATGTTCAATATTCACAACACCCGAAAACAGGAGAAAAATAAAATGATCAAGTTGTCGAAATTTGCTCCGTTCACCGACGGGTTCTACGATACGGGTGATCAGGTGCATGGCTGGGTTATGAGTAGCGCGAAAAAACATTTTTATTCTGAAAAGCGACGTAAAGAACGCCTGAGTACTGTCGAAGACGTCCGGTATTATCAGCAGGGGAAACGCCGGCTGTTTATGGAGTCCATCGGGGGGCTGCCCGCTGAGCGAACGCCGCTCAAAACGATAGAAACCGGCTCCCTTGCACGGGACGGCTATACAATCAGGAAACTTATATATCAAAGCATGCCGTCGATGTATGTCACAGGCAATCTGTATTTGCCTGACGGCATCAAAAAGCCCGTGCCGGGCGTTCTGATGGGCTGCGGGCATACGAGGGAAGGAAAGGCCGCACCGGTTTACCAAAAAGTCGCTATCGATCTGGTGCGTGCCGGTTTTCCGGTCTTTATCATAGATTCGCCTTCACACGGAGAAATGCTTCAGTGTGTTGATCCCGAAACAGGCGAACCCGCAGCAGGATTGACGACGCGGGAGCACAGCCACCTGCAACTGTCGGCGTCCGTTACGGGACATAACGTCATGCGGTATTTTCTTTGGAATGCTATACGTGGCATGGACTTGCTGTGTGAACGCCCGGAAGTCAATCCCGAGCGTGTCGGTGTTACCGGCAATTCCGGCGGCGGACATCTGACTCAGGCGCTTATGATGGCTGAACCGCGCCTGGCCGCTGCAATGTCTTGCTGCTCGCAAAGCACCCGCGAGTCCTATATGGATACGGGTGTCCGCGCCTATGACGGCGAGCAGAATTTTTTTGGCTGTGTTTCATCCGGACTTGATTACGATGATTTCCTCTCTTCAATAGCACCGCGCCCTGTCAGAATTGGAGCCGCAGAATACGATTACTTTGCGATTGAAGGAGTGATAGAGGCCTATGAGCGGGTGAGTTCAATCTATCGAATCTACGGGGCTGAAGGGAACGTTGACCTCTGCATTGCACAAGGTGAAAGGCATGCCTATTCGGCGCCGCTGCGCAGAGGATGCGTCGAATGGTTTGCGCGGCATCTCCAGGGCCGGAGCCTCAAACCCGCACTGGCCGAGCCTGAAACGGAGCCGCCGGAGTTATTGCAGTGTACGCAAACCGGACAGGTGATGAACGAGTTCTCCGATGCACGTTCCATCATCGACTTAAACCACGATCATTGGTTAAAAACCCGCGAAGCTCAGATTCCAAAAGAAATAATGGCAGGCAGGCAATGGCTGAGGAAGCAGCTTGGTATCCCACATAAATGTGAAAAACTGCGGCTGCGTCGTACACGGACGGTTCAACAGGAAACTTATACCAGCGAAAATGTCTTTTTTTTCTCAGAACCGGGCATTATCGTTACGGCTGTGCTTTATAAGCCGCACGGAGCGCTTTCCGGAGCGGCATTGCTATTGATCCCAGACGGTACGGAAGGTCAGGAACCCTATAAAGAAGAGATCAAACGTCTGCTGGAATCGAAGAAGATGGTTATGGTATTTGATGTTCGGGGAACCGGCGCTGTACGCATGAGAAAACGTAATAGGGCGGAGGGATATGCTATCAAAAGCACCGAATTCCGGGTGGCTAACGACCACTTCATGCTCGGTACGAGCCTGGCGGCTAAAAGAGCTTTTGACGTGCTGCGGGCTATAGAATTTTTAAGAGTGGAAGCCGGTTCGGATCAGGGAATCCCCATCGAACTCTCAGCACATGGCGCCCCTGCGATCTGGGGACTGCTTGCAGCTGCGAGTAAAGGGGACCTGGACGCTTGCTCTTTTTCGGGTATTCCCGATAGCTGGGAGACAGCTTTCAGTTACCGGCCTCCGGAGCGTAATTCTGTTTCTGAACCCCTGATTGTTCCCGAACTTTCCGGTGAGGCCGATATAGATGATCTGATGAAGTTAGCTTTACAATGACGAGAACGATTGACCAGAAAAATCTACAGGAGGATATGAAAATGTCAGAAATGTATCATTTTATCAAAGACTGCAATGCTTTTTTGCCGGATAGGGGCTTTTGTCCCGGGACGAACATCCTGATGCACGAAGGACTCATAGAAGACATCGGCAAGAATGTCACGCCGCCATCCGATTCTGAGGTATTCGATGCTCAGGGGGCATGGGCTACTCCGGGACTCATTGACGGCCATACGCATCTGGGGCTTAAGGAAGCGCCTTTCAACGACAACGATGTTAATGAGAAAAGTAATCCCGTGACGCCTTATGCTCAGGTTATTGATGCCATCAACCCTTTTAATGAGATGTTCCCCCGTGCACTGCTGAACGGTATAACTACTGCGATGGTAGTTCCCGGCAGTGCGAATGTATTCGGTGGGCTTGGAGCGTTGATAAAAACTTCCGGAACTTCACTGGACAGTATGGTTGTAAAACATCCGGCCGGGATGAAAATGGCACTTGGGGCCAATCCTAAAAACTCGCATGGGAAAGATAATAATGTGGCTACCCGTATGGGAACCGCCTATACGATGCGGAAGGTTTTCATTGACGCCCTCGAATACCGTAAACGTCGCCATCGTAAAGATAATGATAAAGATCGACCGACAAAGGATATAGGGCTGGAGAATGTTCTTGCCGTCCTGTCCGGAGAGTTGCAGGCGCGAATTCATTGTCATCGTGCCGATGACCTCATGACTGCTCTCCGTATCGCCGAAGAGTTTGGTTTCACACCCTGCCTTGACCATGCGACGGAAGGCTACCTGGTGCGTGAGGAACTGGCAGAACGCCAAATCCCTTGCTTTCTCGGCCCAATTACAGGCACTCCTACCAAGCAGGAAACGATTAAGAAGACCGTGCTTAACGCCGTTGAATTAAATCGGGCGGGGGTTAAATTTGCCATTGTCTCCGATCATTCCGTGGAACCCTCCTGGTATCTTCCTATCTACGCCGGCCTGGCCGTGCGTGAAGGATTATCCGAAGACGACGGATTGCAGGCAATCACTAACTGGCCGGCTGAGATTATGGGGGTCGACGATCGCCTCGGACGGCTGGCTGCAGGGGCGGATGCTGATGTTGTTGTGTGGGACAGACACCCTCTATTTCTGGGTAAGCCGACAAAAGTTTATACCACCGGACAACCTGTCTGCCGTGAGACTTTGTTGAATTCCTATTCTTATCTTCAGAATATAATTTAAAAAGACTAGATGAAGACTTCATATTTTATGCATTATCAAGGAGATATTTAAACAATGGCCTTACTCGCAAAGAAATTAGAGTGGTTTGACAAATGGGTGGAAGCAACCGGCGAAACGGAACCGGATTGGGAAAAACTGCCTTCACTGCCCACTTTGCCCGATTTGCTTGAGATGGACAATGGCGAGGCTGTGATTTCTGCTGTGCAGTGGAAAAAAAGGCGCCAGCAGATACAGGAATGCCTTGAATACAACATTTTGGGGTCGTTCCCCGCAGAAATACCTGAAATCCTGAAAGCCGATGTTATCTCTGAGTCTTGTGGGACGGATTCAGTACAGCAGAATCTTCGTCTGCACTTTGATACCGATCCGCGGGTTTCGCTGACTGTAGAAATGATGATTCCGAAAGGGAAGGGGCCTTTCCCCGTTCTGATGACACAGAGTAACCACCGCGCCTGGGGACTGCTTGCGCTTTCGCGTGGGTACATTGCCTGTATATACCCGGCAGCCGATATCGACGATCAGTCTGAAGTTTTCTCAGAAACCTATCCCGACTGCGATTGGGGAACGATTGCCCGTCGGGCCTGGAGTGCGGGAAGAGTTCTTGATTACTTGTACACCCTGCCCGAGGTTGACCGATCCCGCGTAGGTATTACAGGTCACTCGCGCAATGGTAAGCAATCACTGATAGCAGCGGCCATTGACGAACGCTTTACGGCCGTTATATCCAGCAGTTCGGGTTCAGGGGGGGCTACACCCTTTCGATTTGTTTCAGAGTCGGCCTTCGAAGAGAGCGTTGAGTTCCTTACTCGCAAATTCCCCGACTGGTTTCATCCCCGCTTACGCTTCTTTACAGGCCGGGAAGAGCGTCTGCCAATGGATACCCATGGCCTGCTCGGGCTCATAGCTCCCAGGCATTGCCTGTTGTCTACAGCGCTCAACGATGGCTGCGAAACAACTTTCGCAATCGAACAATGTTATGAAAGCGGCAAAAAAGTTTATGATTTCCTCGAAAAACCCGACGGCCTGGAGATACGATATCGGGATGGTGGACATGAAACCTGCACGGAGGATATACTGAATTATCTCGATTGGCTTGATCATGCATTCGGTCGCGGCGGAAGGAGTTTTGAAGATATGCGTATCCATAATTTTGATTGGGATTACTGGCAGGAAAAAACACAACCTAAAGCTTACAGCGCCCGGGAAACTTACGCCCCCGACAATTCCGAAAGGCGAAAACGTATCATATGGAGCCTTGGTGAAGAACCGCCTGGTCAGAAGAATCCGGGGGGATCATACGGGTGCGAGAAACCGTTTCAATCCCTTTTTTTTAACAGAGATCAAACTCCTGAGAGCATCGTCAGAACAACCGTAACTTTTGGCGATTATATAAATGGGGATCTGTATTTCCGTCCTGATGTATCGGGAGAAATGCCCGTTGTTATATGGCTCCATCCGTATTCCTACTCCCGCGGTTATTCCGGAGCATATACCATTAATCCACCCGTTTATCACATGCTGGCCGAACGGGGATGTGCGGTTTTCGCATACGATCAGTTGGGGTTTGGCCGCAGGCTCAAAGGTAACCGTCGCTTTTACAAACGTTATCCGCGTTGGTCGAAACTGGGCAAGATGGTGCGTGATGCAAGGGCTGCGGTAGATTTTCTTAGTTCTCCTAATGAGAAGTTCCGTTATGAATCGGGGAAGTCCGTTGCTAAACAGTTTCCCAACATCGATACAAGCCGCATTTTCCTCCTGGGTTATTCACTGGGAGGGCTTGTAGCGCTATACGCCACTGCCCTGGATGGAAGGGTTGCCGGACTGGCTTCATTTTGCGGGTTTACTCCTATGAGAACGGACACTGACGAAAAAAATACAGGGGGAATCAGACGTCTGTGGGAACTCCATGCTCTCCAACCCCGGCTGGGGCTTTATAATGGACGGGAAGACCAGTTGCCATTTGATTTCGAAGATATGTTAGCGCTTATAGCACCCAGGGATTGTCTGCTGGTATCTCCTATTTATGACCGAGAAACGGAAGCCGGCTGTATTCAGCAATGTATAGAAAAAGCGGCTTTTTTCTGGAATGAAAAAAGCTCTGGCGGCAATCTGACCACGTTGATGCCTGAAGACTACAACCGATTTGAGCCTGAGCAACATCGAATATTCCTGGAATGGCTGATATCCCGTGGGTATTTAACTAACGACAAAGTGAGTTAATGAAAAAACATCATTGAAATATTCATTAAATAGGTGAAAAAATGGAGGACAAAAACTACATAATACGATGCCCCGTCATTCTTGATACGGATATTGGCGATGATATTGATGATACATGGGCGTTGGCGATGCTGCTTAAATCGCCGGAACTCGATGTGAAACTGGTCGCGGCTGACACCGCCGATACTACCTATCGCGCTAAAATTATCGCCCGTATCCTGGAAGTGGCGGGCAGAACCGATATCCCCGTCGCTGTCGGGATACCTGACGTCGGCCGCCCGACCCGTAAGACTCAGGCAACATGGGTCGAAGATTATAACCTTGAAGATTATTCTGGTGATGTCCGGTTGGACGGTGTGCAGGCCATCATCGACACGATAATGGAGTCCCCCGATCCCGTCACGCTTATATGCATCGGTCCCGTGCCCAATATTGCCGAAGCGCTGCGGAGGGAACCGGATATTGCCCGAAGAGTGCGTTTTGTGGGGATGCACGGGAGTTTCCACTGGCACCATACCACCAACCGTAAACTTTCTATGGAGCCGGGCAGGCAGGCCGAGTGGAATGTGAAATGCGATATTTCTTCCGCACAGGAAGTCTTTTCCGCGCCCTGGATCGATGCCGTTATAACGCCGCTCGACACCTGCGCCAGGGTCGTGCTTGATGGTGAGAGATATCGCCGCCTGCTCAAGTCGGACGACCCTCTTATCCGCGCTGTGATTGACAACTATCGCATCTGGGCGCAGATGCACGGTGACGACTCCGATCCCGCTACACATACCTCCGTTCTTTTCGACTGCGTGGCCGTGTACCTGGCCTATTCAACACGCTTTTTAAAGATGGAGAGGATGGGTTTACGTGTCGATGAGGGCGGGCATACCATTGAAGACATTGGTGCACCGGTATTCAACGTAGCTATAGAGTGGTTGAATTACGAAGCATTTGCCGACGAACTTGTTGAGCGACTACTCTCCCCCGTCGTGAATGAATGAGGTAGAAATCAAAATAGCTATATTATAAGGTGAATATGAATACGATTAAAATTTTGACGATCGGCAACAGCTTTGCCCGTAATGCGTTGAAGTATTTGAGACAGATTGCGAAATCGACAGACGGAGTTCGTTTTGTGGTCGGTCGCGCTAATCTCGGCGGCTGTTCGCTGGAAAAACATTCTAATCTTGCTGATTTTACCCAAAAACATCCCGATTATAAGGGTTATCGGTTATGTGAAAATAATGAGGGACAAACCGTCTATGCTAACCTTCAGGATGCTCTCACTTATGAAAATTGGGATTTTGTTACCCTTCAACAGGTCAGTCTTAAGAGCTGGCTGCAGGAGACTTTTGAGCCGTATCTCGGCCTTCTGCATTCGATGGTCAGTGATCTGGCCCCTCAGGCTAATTGTTTGCTGCATCAGACATGGGCTTATCGCTCCGATTCACCCTTTCTGGTTGAAAACTGTATGGCACAGCGGATGATGTTCGATCGAATACGAGACAATTACAACCATTTCGGCGATAAATATGGTTGCGGTGTTCTGTTTTCCGGTGCGGCTGTTCAGAAAGTTCGGGAAACTCCAGGTCATGATTTCAAATGGCCCGACACAGAATTCGACTATCAGCATGCCGAGCCGTTTGATCTGCCCGAGCAGGTGAATTCTCTGGCCGTCGGGTGGAAGTGGGGTATTGAACAGACCGTCGACGGTATCCCTCAACTCCGCCTCGACCCCAATCACCTGAATGATGCCGGATGCTATTTGGTTGGATGTGTCTGGTTTGAGCAGTTAACTAAGAAGAGTATCTATGAAAGCGATTTCATACCAGAGGGAATCGGTGCAAAACACTACGAGTTGCTCCGTAGAGTAGCACATGAAGTCGCTGCCGGTCATTCTTTTTTCAGCTTATAAATCAACAATCATGCCCCAAACATCAGGAATCCAGCCAAAAACGGGCTGGTTGAATCCACCGCCGGCCGATGTGGTAAAATATTCCTTTGATTAATATGTCAAAATCGATTATCGTTATAGCAGCGACCAACGTTGTAGACTGAGTATTGACGGAAGATGATGGTTGCAGCCTTTGCTCCAACCGCTCCGGGATCACCGTGCGCCTTACCTGCGGTGAGCATACAGTCACGACGGTTGAGTAGATTAGAGATATGAGACTTGAGAATTACCAGCCAATTTTTGCCATGTGAATGATTAGAAAACCTAACATACTTTTTATTCATGCCGACAGTTTTGACGGACGTCTGGGTGAAGGATTACGATCGCCGTGAATTCAGCGGCTGGCGCGAGGAAAAGCTTCGCCAGGGAACTTACGAGGCTGAAATGAACGAAATATACGGCGGGAAGGGAGGGCAAAGCAAAGAGAAGTTCCGTGGTTGGCGTGAAGAGGACGAAGCACGCATAGAGCAGTGGCTGAGCGGCAAAAATCCCACTCTGCCGGAAATATAATGTTAACGGTATATTGAGTTGCAGTATTTTACCATACTGGAAAGAAACGGGAACAAACGGTGCTTTGCCCATTGGGTAAGCCTCCAGCGGCGCATCTTCATCACTGGAGGCTTGTGAGTTATGCAGGTCAGCGACACTTTTAAGGAGGATAAACTATATGGTTGGTAGAGACAATAGGCTTCCACGTGTAGCAGTGCTGGGCGGGACGCGCGGCATTTCCGTCGCCGGCAATTGGCATAAACGGGGGCTTTCACGTATGGTAGCAGTCTGTGATCTGGAACCGGCAGTAGCGCATGATCGTTTGGAACAGCTCGGCATGGCCGCTTCCGAGAAACCGCGTGTGTACCAACATAGCGATGATATGTTTAAATGGGGAGAATTCGATGCAGTTGTGATTGCAACGCCCGACGCAACCCATTACAAACTTGCTGCAGAAGCTTTTGAAAGCGGGTTCAATTGTTTTATAGAAAAGCCGATGACAAGCAAGCTCGAAGACGCCGTGGAACTCGTTAAGTGCTGGCGGCGTTCGGGCAGGATAGGAGTGGTAGGTCACGAATTCCGCCATGCCACTATGATAACAGAAGCAAAGAAAAAGATTGAGGAGGGTGTTATAGGCACTCCCCGACTTGCCTTTACTGTCGATTCATGCGGGCGCATGGGGAGTTACTGGCGCCGTAAAGAATGGCGTTCCGATATTCGCCCCTCAGAAAACAGTCTTACTTTGCAGAAGGCTATCCATCAACTCGACATACAATCATTTTTGCTCGGCAGTCGTCCGCGGCGTGTCTATGCTTCGGCTGGAGCCGACCATTACGGTGGAGATAAACCAGGTGATCTGAAATGCGATGAATGCACTGATGCCCCGACATGTCCCTACAATGCAGACAAGATGAAGATAAACTATTCCTCGGTTATCAAGCCTGCCAAGGACAGGCTCTGTGTCTATACCCGAAATGTTGACATACATGACAACCAGATCGCTGTAATTGACTACTCTTGCGGTGCCAGGGGGTCTTATATCGAATGTTTCTTTACCCCTGACTATAAGGTGGAACATACAGTTATAGGTGATTTGGGGCGTATGACTTTGCAGTATTTTTTCGGCAATCCCTACAATGAAATAGAAATAAGCTGGATCGGAAAACATTCTTCGGAACGCCATGTATATCCTGCAAAAGGTGGCCACGGCGGTGGAGATCATGTTTTGGGGCATGTCTTTACAAACGCTGTTCGGGAGGGCGTGCAGCCACAGCCTGATCTTATCGAGGGATACTGGGCTATTGCACTGGCCGTATCCATTGACCGTTCATCGGCGTCAGGACAACCTGTTGAACTGCCGGGAAAATTGTCGCAATCGTAAATTGAGTTGGTGGGATTCATAGAAGATTACTTTGGAGAAACTTTCAAGTTACAGGACATAAGAAAAAAGATTTAGAGGTTTATTTAAGCAAAAAGCCATGATTACGAGCGAAACTAATGCGTTTATAAATGTGAAGGATTTCGGTGCGGCCGCAGACGGCGAGACTCTGGACACAGAAGCGATTCAAAGAGCCATAGACAGATGCAATGAAAGCGGAGGTGGTACTGTAGTTTTTCCTCCCGGCACTTATTTTACGGGGTCCATTCTGCTTCGCAGCAATATAAGAGTTTATGTTGGTCCCGGGGCAACGATTAAAGCAAGTGACAGGGAGGAGGATTTCCCGGAATGCGATCATACCATCTGGGGAGCTAAGAGACCTCGAAGCCTTTTTTATGGTCGGGGCCTTGATAACGTCTCTGTTGTGGGTTCAGGCATCATAGATGGCAGTGGAATGGAATGGTGGCGGCGGAAAAGAGAAGATACACTTCGCGGTGAACGTCCCCATATGATTGGATTCATTGAATGCCGTAATTTGCTCCTGCGGGATTTCACCTGCCAGAATTCACCTACATGGACAATAAGACCGACGTTGTGTGAGGATGTGGTTATAGATAACCTTCGCGTTATAAACCCATATCATGCCCCCAACACTGACGGTATCAATCCTGATTCCTGCAGGAACGTGAGAATAATGAATTGTCTGGTTGATGTCGGGGATGATTGTATAACTCTTAAGAGTGGTACTGAAAACGACGTTGGCAGGCCTCGAAAGGTCTGTGAGAACATAACTGTGACCAACTGTACGCTTGTTCACGGACATGGGGGAGTCGTTGTCGGAAGTGAGATTCACGGTAGCGTACGCCGCATTGCAATATCCAACTGCATCTTTGACGGTACAGACAGGGGGATCAGGATAAAAGCAAAACGTGGTCGCGGGGGGGTGGTAGAGGATATATCAGCGAGTAATCTGGTAATGCACGATGTAGGTTGTGCGGTGACCATCAATCTTCATTATGGACCGCATCAGGCGGATAAAACGGTAGAACTGCCGGATACGGATTTCCGGCCGGCCGATGCATCAACGCCCAGATTTCGCGATATACGATTTGCGAATATAAACGTAAGAAATGCCCGGGGAGCCGCAGCTTTCCTGTGCGGGCTTCCGGAATCTCCTCTGGAGAACCTCTCATTTGAGTCGGTAACGGTCATTCTCAACTGTGAACCTGATAACGCGGGTGCAAGGCCGGCTGATGCTTGCGGCTTGACGACGGTTAAAGGCAAAGGGATACTTGGAAAATATCTTAAAAGTGTATACTTCAGAAATGTTGAGGTTAGAAACGTTACTTCAGGCAGTGTTTTTCATATTGAGAAGTCCGAAGGTGTACTGACAAAGAATAAGTGAAGTCGATGCCTTCTTCCGCATTTGGAAAATAGAGGTATTAAACATGAAATGGAAATTCGAGAAACCAGTATCCAGGATGGAAGGACGTAGATACAAAGCCGGTTTTCATTGTCACACCGTGAACTCGGATGGTGGACTGGATGTTGCTGATACGTTAGAACGTTATAACGAGGAGGGATACGACTGCGTTGCAATTACCGATCACCGACAGGTGACACTGCCGTCCGGCCCGCCGCATGAAAACTTTCTTATTTTAGCTGGAACAGAAAACGGTGGTGATCCGGACATTCTTGGTGTCGGCGTTGAGAAGTCCGTAGATGTCGATCTGCCGCTGCCCGAACGGGCACGTCTACTTGCGGAACAAGGCGGTTTTACTATAGCCGCACACCCAACTTATTGCGGCGTTTTGCCCCATACATATACTCAATGCGCCGGACTCATGTCTATGGAGATTTACAATGCATACTGTGATGAGGCTTACACAAACGGTTATGCCACAGAGCTATGGGATATGGTGCTGGGGCTGGGGAAGAGGTTATGGGGAGTGGCGGGAGACGATGCACATCTGAACCCGGCAAAAAGGTATTATTCCGATGCAGGAAAGGGATATGTCGAGATATGGGCCGAGGAACTGACCCGACAGGCAGTTCTTCGGGCGTTGAAGCAAGGAGTTTTTTTTTCTACACAAGGACCGGTTTTTAAAAAGATAGAAGTCGCTGAAAATTCTATAAATATCGAATGCAGTCCCGTTGAGGAGGTAAGATGGCGCACCTTTGGAAAAGTTGGTTATGTCGATTATAAATCAGCAGGTGCGAAATTGACGGCTTCTTCTTTACCCTCCTGGTATGTTCCCTCCATCTTTGTCAGGATAGAGTTAATCGATGCTGAAGGGAAAAAGGCCTGGTCGAATCCGATTTTTGTATGTTAATTTAAATGGCTAAAAAATGGATATAAAACACTTCTGCATTTAGTTTACCGGCTCTCTTTCATCTTTGCGGGTAATTTGCGATGGGGGAAAATTAAAATACGCTCTCATTGGGCGTGATCATTTGCATTTTGACTTTTTTGGCAATGCGGCAGGGTCTGTTTATTTGGATATGAGTTACAGGGGCGACCGTCTGGGCGCCCTTCAGAGAAATTTTGTACGTGATCGTTCCGGGGCGAACAGCCGTTTGCCCCAGCACTCTGATTGGCCGGGAGGCCGTAAGTTATGGTTGATATTAAAAGTCTGCCCCCTGAAAGTTTCAAGTTTTCTCCTTCTTTGCAGCACCGTTATTACATGGAAAGTCTTGAACCGAACCTCACCTACAGGGGCGGTGATGTGGGGGAGTGGCAGAGAAAGCTGAGCAAAAAACTTAAAGAGCTGATCGGGGAAATCAACGTACAAAGGCCGCCTCTTAATGTGAGAAAGCTATGGGAGAGGGATATTGCGGTTGGGGATACTCAGGGTAGTGTTGAAAAAATAGTATTTACCAGCGAGCCATATTCAGATGTTCCTGCGTACGTTTGTCTTCCGAAAAGTGCTTCTCCGCCGTATGATTTTATGATATGCCTTCAGGGGCATTCTTCAGGGATGCATAACGAGATTCTGGTTGATCAAGATAATGAAATGCGGGCGATCACTCCCCCTAAAAAAGGGGCCGCTCGCGCTTTAGGGTGCATGGAAAATGGTATAGCCGCTCTGTGCATTGAACAGCGTGGATTCGGTGAGAGACAGGAAAAATTCCAGGCAAGGGTGGGGGCCCAATGTGTTGATACGGCCATGCAAGCTTTGATGCTTGGCCGCACTCTGGTCGGAGAAAGGGTTTTCGATGTCGACAGGGGTATTGAATACCTTGAGGCGAGGGGGGATGTTAATTTTAATACTCTCGGCATCACGGGGAATTCCGGGGGAGGGACGACCGCCATTTATGCTGCTGCGTTGCTGTCGCGTATCAAATTTGCCATGCCATCGTGCAGTTTCGGTGCATACCGTCAGTCGAAAATGATCACTCACCACTGCCCCTGTGGTTATATACCGCATATTTTACAGTATGCGGAGATGGCAGACGTATTGGGCCTTTTTGCTCCCCGTCCGATAGTCATAGTGGCAGGGAAAAATGATCATATAGTTCCTCTTGTCGCTGTGCAAGAAGGTTTTTCACATTTGCATGACATCTATGCGGCCGCCGGCGCAGAGGATAAATGCCATTTGTTCGTTGGGGAGGAAGGACATAGGTTTTATGAGGAAGCGTGGCCGTATGCGGTTAAAGAAATAGAGAATCTGAAAGGCGGCAAAATTTTTTGACATTTACTTTTTAAAAAAGATAATATTCTTGTCCATTATTTCAAATCCGCCTTTACAGCTTTATAGAGGACTTTGACGGTGAGCAAGTGTGTGAAAATAAAAATAATTTGCAACTTGTCTTTTTTTAACGTATAATTCATACAAAGTATGATGGTAATCATCGTCAATGACCATGTGGGGTTTTCTAACTACTGGAACAGGGGATGGCGGGATCGAAAACGAGTTTTTTGGATGCTTAAGTTAAATTTTATGATTTTGGGATGCAAGTGGCAATGGATAAAGGCTTATCTTTCCGCAAATGGCTGAGTTTTGCGATGAATCTGGGTGCACCTGATTTAGGTATAGATTTAGGTACTGCGAATACATTGGTATGCATACCAGGCAAAGGTGTTATTCTGAGTGAACCTTCCGTGGTAGCGGTTAAATGTATCGGTGGTTCAGAACTGATACCTGTTGATGGCCGAGCTGTTGGTGTTGAGGCCAAGCGGATGATAGAGAGGGTTCCTGAAAGCATAAGGGCAGTGCGTCCCCTAAAAGATGGTGTTATCGCAGATTTTGAACTTACCGAGATCATGCTGCGGTATTTCATAAGACGAGTGCAAAACCATTCCTGGAGCGGCCGGCCAAGAATGGTTATCAGCGTTCCGAGCGGTATAACGGGAGTGGAACAGCGGGCTGTGAGGAGCAGTGCTATTAATGCCGGTGCGCGTAAAGTCTATACGATCCCCGAGTCTAAAGCCGGGGCTATCGGTGCCGGGCTGCCTATCAGCGAGCCGAGGGGGGTTATGGTTGTTGATATCGGTGGGGGTACTACCGAGATTGCCGTCTTGAGTGTCGGAGAAATCGTCGCGCTGGAAAGTTTCAGGGTAGCCGGTGACGAGATGGATGAAGCTATACGGGAGTATATACGTGATGTTTACGGGTTGGAAATTGGGTTGAGGACATCGGAAGAGATAAAAATATCTATCGGATCGGCTGCACCGCTTGAGCAGGAACTCAAATGTGCCGTTAAAGGTAAAGATATTGCCGCCGGCCTGCCACGACGCATGGAGATAACAAGCGATGAAATGCGCGAAGCTCTTGCCTCGCCTATCAGACAGATATCCGAAGCTGTAAGGTCTTGCCTGGACAAAACCCCTCCCGAACTGGCTTCCGATCTGCTGGATACGGGGATAACTTTACTGGGCGGAGGGGCTAAGCTGCCGGGGCTGGATGCGATGCTTTCCGAGCAGACGGGCCTGCCGGTCAGTATTACCGAAGACCCGCTGACGGCCGTAGCGCGTGGGACGGCTAAACTTCTGGAGAATCTTGATAAGTATGAAGATGTGCTTTCCGACCAGGAGGAGTAAATCACCTTATTTCAACACCGTTTTCCTTCAAATATGATTTAAGCTCAGGAATTTTTATTTCTCCAAAATGAAAAACACTGGCAGCCAATAAAGTTTGAGCTTTGCCATCGGTTGCAGCCTCTAGAAAATGCTCCATCTTGCCGGCACCGCCGCTTGCAACAACGGGGACACAAGCCAACTTCGCTATGCCGCCCGTCAAGTCTATGTCGTAGCCTTTTTTCGTGCCGTCAGTTTTCTTGCTGGTGACTAAAAGTGTGCCCGCACCATAATCGCATAATTTTCTTGCAATCTCGAAGGCGTCATATCCTGTAGATGTTCTGCCGCCTGATATATATACCTCATAACCGCTCGGCA
>PUNP01000199.1 GCA_003551785.1 Candidatus Brocadiaceae bacterium
CGCTATTGCTGGTTATGGAACCGGCAAATCCCATCTCGCAACGACACTGGCTACACTACTTAATGATCCGGAAGGGGATACGGCGGAAGAGATAATTGCTGGTATTGAAAGGGCAGATTCAGCTATAGGCAATGATATCAAAATAGTTTTAAAAGAAGCTCGGCATAACCCCTGTTTAGTTGTTGCTCTGAACGGTATGAAAAATTTCGGGCTTGCTTCTGAATTGTCACGTCAGATACTGATTCAGGTCAAGGATGCTAACCTTGACACAAGCCCTTTGGAAGAACTGAGGCCGCGATTTTCTCAAGCCGCCAACCTTATCCAGATGGCTGAAGATTCCTTCAAGGAACATCTTGTTGCGGAATGTGGAGTTGACAGTTTCGACGAGATACTGGAAAAATTAGAGCAACAGGATGATAATATTTATGCTAATGTTCATAAAGAACTTGAGTCCAAAAACGTGAGCCTAGCGGCCCTCGGTGGAGAATCCATCAGGGATATTCTTGATGTAGCGGCGCGGGAATATTGTGGCGATGGGAAAAAGTTCCAAAGTCTCCTCATCTTATTTGATGAGTTCGGCAGGTATATTGAGTTCGCTTCAAGTAATAGCCACATAGCGGGTAGCGGCGCTTTGCAGGACCTTTTTGAAGGCGTTCAGGCAAATAGTGAAAGCGTCAGTATGGCCGGTTTTATCCAGTTTGAGCTCAATGCTTATGTTCAGCGTGTAGATCCAGAAAACCGTAACGAAATTTTGAGATATGTTACACGATATCAAACTGCCAATCGCTCTTACCTGTCTATCAATCTTGAAACGCTTATTGCCAGTCTTATCGAGAAGAATAATCCGAAATATTTAAATGAATGGTTTGATAATGAGGATGCTCAAGAAGATTCTGGAGATATTTCTGAGAATATCAACAAATGGTTTCCCCAATCGCAGAATCATCGGCTTTGGAAAGACCCCGAGAAATTTCATAAAGTAATTCGAAAAGGCTGCTGGCCGCTTTCTCCGTATTCTATGTGGTTCCTCTATCATCTCGCCGCGGCAGGAAAACATCTTCAGGAACGCTCAGCACTAGCTCTTTTAAGCGGAATATTTGAAAAGTTTAACGACTATAACATTGACGGTGAATTCACAGAGATCAGTACTGTTGACCTCTGGTCGGAGTCGCTGCAGTCTGAATTGTTGAGCTCAGAAGAAAGTGGGCAGCAAGGGTCCATTGCGCATTCTTATGCTTCAGTATGTGAAAGACATGGCGCTCAATTAGATGAGAAACTGAAAAAATTGCTCCGTGCAGTTGTACTCTCATCAAAGATGGGACTTAAGACAGATAGCCGTTTTGATGCGGTAGATGCACTATCGAAATTAACCGGTTGTACCTGGGGTGAAGCCGATGAGGGAACCCGTGTTCTGCAGGAAAAATATAACGTCTTGGAGTGGGATGAGGCATATAAGGAATTCGATATACTTGGTGATGCTGTTCCGCGCACCCATTTTCTTTCGTATTTAAGACAAAGAGTAGCGAGCTCTTATGATGAAACCGGGAAGGCAGATTTGTTTGCAAGCAGAGCTGCAGAATGGTGTGACACTCTTAATGATGTGGATTGTGATTTTGCGGAAGAAAATAAAATTACAACACGTGAATGGCGCTTTGAGGGGATAACGTCTTCTTTGACTTCGTTGCCTATGCAGATAGGATTAGCGGCGGATCGTTGGAAAAATGCTATTGCTGTCGATGAGGCAAGGGGTTCCGTTATTTATTGCTATGTAGAATCTAACAGGGACCCCGAGTCAGTGGCTTCCGACACAAAGAGATTGCTGCGTAATGCCGCTGAAAAAGCAGACGTGGCCGCTCTTCCTATCTTTGTGGTGCTCCTTTATGATGAACAGGGACTTCTTGGCCAATCCCTGGCGGAATTATCCGTACTCGACGATAGTTCTGTGAGCGAAGAAGATAAGGTGCGTTTTGGCAATTTAATATCGGCTCACAAAGAGAAAAAACGTGAGAGCATCAAGAGTCAGGTAGAAACGATGATCAGAGATCGTCGGTATATTACAGGCCTGCGAGAGAAACTTTCCGAAAAAAGACTTCCTCGCGCCTGCACTGAGCTTTTTAAGCAAATTTATAAAAAACCTATTACATTCCCTTTTGACGGATTCAGTACCGCCCGCGGAAATGCAGCTGATTCATGTCAGGATTTGACGACCGAACTGCTTACTGGTAGGCTCGATTACGATGCTTTGCTAGCAAAACCACCGAAGGTGAAGAACCGTGGCATGACTGTCCTGGAAGAAGCTTGTGGAATCTATTCAAAACGGGGGACTGTTCGGACGCGACCGACCAACCCAACATTGCGAAAACTCACCGAAATGTGTGATGAAATGTTGGAAGAAGGTGAAAAAAGAATCCCCATCCAGAATTTAGTGAAGTTGCTCTGCACACCTCCTTATGGAGCGAATGTCGCATCTGCAGGTTTGTTTTTAGGGGTCTTTATTGCTGGGCGAAAAGAGAAATTATCAATAATACGTGACGGATGTTCCTATTCCGTTTCCCAGTGGGTGCAAGATGGGATTTTCCGGAGAAAACACCTTGATTTCGGTGCTCTGCGTGGAGTTGAACTCGTTTCTGTCGGAGATGAGTCTTCAGAATGGGATATACTAATTGAGGAATGGGAAGAAGCAGAAAGTCATAATGCCGTAGTAAAATGTTTCAACAAAGCAATCGAATTGAAAAATCGCATACCTGTGCCGCCGTCTCTCGCCATTCAGGAAAACCATCTGGAAGAACGCACACATGAATCGGTTACGGCTATGAAAGATGTTGAGAATAAATTAGAGTCCGCTTTCCAAAAAATCGAAAGAGGCATGGAAAGAGATGATGCCGGGCATTTATCTTATGGAACAGCTTTACTGTACAAAATTATTTCTAAAATGACAGAGCAAAAACCGCTTTGGACTGAGCAGGAAATCGAAAAAATACGGCCTCGTTTCGAACGTGCGCGTCAAGAAACGATCCTTTTATTTCCTGATTGGCTTGCCAAACAGAGGCCAAGGACTGAAAAACCAGATGATGTTGGCGGTTTTAAACACAGAATGCTACACCTTGTAGCTGAAAATCTCAAAACACTTAAACTCGATGATTTACATGAAAGACTGAGGGAGCATACACTTGCGGTAATCAAAGACGTAGAGACCATTGCTGAGGCCAATGGAATGGTCAGGGATGTTAAAAGTTGGATTTCTCAGCATGGAGATGCAACAAAAATAGGGCGTGTTTCAGAATTGAGGGCTCTTCATGAAGTTGGGAAAGATTTTTCCAACAAATTACGTGGACTATCTACGCGTTTAACAATGCCGGAAATAGAAGAGGTCAGACGTCGGCTATCGGACACGCTCAAAACTTTTAAAGACGCAGAAATCAATATCGTGAAGCGTGCAGGCAGCCTTTGGGATTCAGAGCTTAAAGCAGAGGATGATATCGACCGTTTGATGGTAGAAGTAGAAAGCCTGTTCAGTGCCTTTGAAAATTGCCAAAAAGATATTGATGACCTTCAACTCATGCGAAGAGCGCTGAATTTATATAAAAATTATTACCGCCAACTTGATGATAATTATCTTACATGGTCTAAATTCAATGAATTGGCTGAAAAATTCAAATCGGAAGCACAAAATGAATGGGGTGATGAAGGGCCGCCCTGGCTTCCTGAAGTGGTTATTGATGAATTCGTCAAAATTATTACAAAAAAACGTAAAGCCAAAAGTAAAGAGTGGGTTCTGTCGTTAAAAGCCGATGCTGAAGGTATGGACGATATGCCGATAGAAAAAGCGAATCAAATCCATCAGCGTGCATGTAATCCTCCATCAGTTCTTACAGACTCCGATGC
>PUNP01000845.1 GCA_003551785.1 Candidatus Brocadiaceae bacterium
AAGAGCTTATTAGTGAAGCAGAGATGCCGCGCTCGCTCTTTGATTTGACCGATCCCCGCTACAGCGAACGGTTCGCCATTACCCGGGCCGGCAACAGCTCGATGGTCTCTCACATGGCCGCCGTGCGCGCTGCGCACGGCGACAGCGGGATGAGGGATTTTATACGCGGCGTGTTGGCCAATGACCCTCCTATAACAAGTGGCCATACCGATATACGTCGGATGGTCGGGGCTGGGGAAGTGGAGTTTGGTTTGGTAAACTGCTATTATTTCCGTTTGCAGCTCGATGAAGAACGTAACAATAACGTCGGCGTAGTTTATCCCGATCAGGATGAAGGGCAGCCGGGCACTTTTGTCAACATCGCCGGGGCGGCTTTAATCGATGGTGCCCCTAACCACGATAACGCCCTAAAACTTTTGGATTACCTGCTGCAGCCACAACAATTGCAGCGGTTCTCCGTTATAAGCCGCGAGACCCCTATACTGCCGGACGCCGAGCATCCGGAGGGGGGAAAGCCGATCAATGAGTTCAGGTGGATGGACATGCCGCTGACTGAGCTGGGCGGCGTATGGGAGGATACTCTCGATGCGATGGAAGAGGCAGGATTCTCGGAATAATGGGTCATGATGGAAGATAACAAAAAATGTGTATTCAGAGCCGGACTGGCTGCTTTTTCAGGTGGGCGCAACGGACGCCGACCGCCGAAGTGTTTGCTGCTGATGGCGGCATCGGCGGCGGCGTTCATGGCGGTGCCGGTGATTTATATCTTTATTCAATCCATCAGCGCAGACGCTCCGGCCTGGAGGCAGATGTTGAGCGGACGAATACCGCAGCTTTTATGGAACACCGGCCGGCTTGCTTTTATTGTTACTTCGGCGTCCGCAGCAATAGGGTCTGTTCTTGCTTTTTTGGTCGTTCGCACCGACCTGCCCGGATTCCGCCATTTACGATGGCTGCTGGCTCTGCCGCTTGTTTTCCCGCCGTATGTCGGTGCGCTCACCTATATCATTATCTTCGGGCCACGAGGCTGGTTGCACGGGCTGACCGGGTGGGTTCCTTTTCCGGTATATGAATCGCTTTTAAGCACTTCCGTGGTGTTGACGCTTTTTTGTTACCCGTATGTGTATCTCATTGTCATGTCATCGCTTCGTAGTCTGGGTGCCGGCTACGAAGAGACGGCTTTAGCCTGCGGGCTTTCATACCCGCAAGCTTTACGGCGCGTTGTTTTTCCTATGATGCGCCCCGCTGTCGGTGCCGGGGCTTTGTTGGTTGCACTTTATGTATTTTCTGATTTTGGTGCCGTAGCGATGCTGCGATATAACACCTTTGTGAGTTCGATTTATTATCAGATACAGGGACGGTTTGACCGCACGGGGGCAGCGATGCTGAGCTCGGTATTGATCCTTATTACCCTCGCGCTCCTGTGGCTGGAGAGTTGGAGCAGGAGAGGGCGCCGCTACAGCCGTTCTGAAACGGGGAGGCGTTTCGGCGATGAAGTCATGCTCGGACGGCTTAAAATCCCTGCGATTGCCTTCACTGCGGGCGTATTTTCCCTTTCCGTACTTATCCCTCTTATCGTATTAATTTACTGGAGTATTCGAGGGATAGGTGCCGGAGCTCTGTCAGGCCGTTTTGGGGAATATATGGTGAACAGTGTGGTTCTGGCGGCGGTGGTCTCAATCACTTGTATGATTTTCTCCCTGCCGATAGTTTATTTGAAGTCACGTTTCCCCTCTTTCATTAGCCGGATGATATCCGGGATATCATTCTCCGGCTATGCTCTGCCCGGCGTTATAGTGGCACTGGGGATTATATCCTTTTTTCACCGTTTTCTCCCTCTGGTATATGCGACGTCAGTGATGCTGGCGGCGGCCCATTTTATGCGCTTTTTACCACAGGGACTTGCCTATGGCGGGGCGTCGCTTGCGCGCGTTTCACCGAATGTTGACGAGGCGGCCCAGAGCCTGGGGGCTTCCCCGCACGGTACGATGCTCAGGGTGGTATTTCCGCTGATGCTTCCCGGTATTCTTACCGGCGGTGCGCTGGTGTTTGTCAGTTCGCTTAAGGAATTGCCGGCCACGCTTCTGCTCCGGCCACCCGGTTACGACACACTTTCGGTGCGGGTATGGAATGAGGCGCATGAGGGGTTTTACGAGATGGCCGCTCCGGCGGCACTGCTCATCGTCTTGGTGGCTATCCCCGCGGTTAAACTGTTACTCAAAGGAGATTGATAATGGCTGAAATAGTGCTCAAAAATATCCTTAAAGTCTATTCGGGTGCCCAAACGCCGGCGGTAGATACACTTAACCTGCAAATAGGTAAAGGAGAAATTTTATCCCTGCTCGGGCCGAGCGGCTGCGGAAAGACCACTACTCTTCGGCTGGTCGCCGGCTTCGAGACACCTGACACCGGTGCAGTCTTTTTTGACGGTAGGAATGTTGTTGGTGTGCCACCGCAGAAGCGTAATATTGGGATGGTTTTTCAGGACTATGCCCTTTTCCCGCATTTAAGTGTTTATGACAACGTGGGGTTCGGTCTGAAGCGAATGAAAAATAAACGCCGGCGTATTGAGTCGTTGATTGAATTGGTGGGGTTGACCGGTCTGGAGCGGCAGATGCCCGACCAGCTATCCGGCGGACAGCAGGGGCGTGTGGCTTTGGCGCGTGCGCTCGCACCGGAACCGGCTGTCATACTGCTTGACGAACCTTTTAGCAGTCTGGATGCCGACCTGAGGGGTAAAATGCAGCGCGAAGTCACATCGATTATTAAAAATGCCGGCACCACCGCCTTGTTTGTTACGCATGACCAAAGAGAGGCTATGACAATTTCGGACAGAATAGCCGTTATGAAAAAAGGGGTATTGCATCAGGTCGGCAGCCCCCGCGAAATATATCAGCATCCGGAAACGGAATTTGCGGCTACTTTTGTTGGTCGTTCAAACTTGCTTCACGGGCGTGTAGGTGAGAACGCTACATCGATCATTACGGAATTCGGAGTGGTGCCGTGTCGACACACGCATCATCGAAAACCGGGAGATGAAGTCGAGTTTTGCATCAGACCGTGTGGGTTTGAACTGGACTGCGATGGGCAAATATGTGGTAAAATAGTTAAAACCAATTTTATTGGAGAAAATACCGACGCGCTGCTTGAAGTGAAATCACGGGAAAAGACAAAAACTTTTCAGTTTCTCGTACATATCCATCCGGAGGAAAAAGTAAATACCGGAGATGATGTCTGTTTCCGGATACTGCCGTATTTCGTTGCAGTTGTATCTGAAAGGAAGTAAAATTCCAGGTAAAAGACCTACTCTCGAAGCTTGGAATAAGTTAATCTGTAATTCGGAAATGAAAAATGGACATAACGGTATATGGTATTAACTTCAGAAAAACTCCCGTGCATATACGCGAGCGTGTAGCGTTGTCTCCTACCGATATCACACGTATTCTTCATAGTATACGCAAGGAGGGTATGGCGGATGAAGCGCTGATACTGAGCACATGCAACCGCACAGAATTCTATCTCTGTGGGTGCGATGAAGGTGATTTTGAATATATACTGAAAAATCATATAAGCCGCGTCAAAAATAACTCAGCACTTCCGGAGCTATCCGAGTTTTATCACTATGAAGGAATAGGCGCCGTCAGGCACCTTTTCCGAACAGCCGCCTCGCTTGATTCACAGACCCTCGGTGAAACGGAAATTCTCGGGCAGGTTAAACGCGCCTATCGTCTCAGCCTCGATGCCGGAACTTCTCGCTTCTTGCTTAATAAAACACTCCATCATGCCTTCAGAACCGCAAAGCGCGTTCATACCGAAACGGCTCTGTGCAGGTATCCGACCAGTATTTCCTCAGCAGCAGCCGAAATGGTAGTGCGTAAAATAAAG
>PUNP01000325.1 GCA_003551785.1 Candidatus Brocadiaceae bacterium
AGGATCCAGCTCGATATCTGCTATGTCGACCTGCCCGAATTTTGTCTGCTCTCCAAGATTGGTGAGTTTTCTCACTTTGCCTTCTCTCCCACATATAAGCATTTATTATTGCCTATATTATAGCTCATGTACGGGAGTGAGATCAAGCGGATGGAAGTCTTCTGCGTCTTCTACTTTCTGCCGCTATCAGAGCTGGAAGGAAGAAAAACAAATACTGGAAAACCCAAGTTGCGATGCTCGCAATCTAATGGTTTTTAGCAAAAGCTAAAACCGATTTTTGATGAAAAAATCTGATGTAAGAGGAGCTTTGAGGTGTTTATACCACCTTATGGCTATGAAAAGCAACCCCTTGTCAATGGCAGCACCAGAAATTCCCATCGGAATAAGAAAAAACCACGAGGCCTTGGCTCGCAGCGTTTGTGATAGAAAACGGCATGCCTCGCGGCAGCTCCCCATCCTCTGTCTCACCAGGAGGTTTTGTTGAGTCTGGGAGGCACTACCGTATCTCCCGGATAACGCTGTGCCAAGTTTTTCCGTCGGGGCTGATGGCGTATACGGTTACCGTTACGCCGTCTTCAGGTATGCCCTTAAGAACGGCCTCTCCAGGCGCCTGCACCTCAATCTTACCTTCGGCTGTGTCCAAGCGCAGCCACCAGTCGGCGTAAGGGCCGTCTTTCGGCGTCTCGACAACGATCCGGCGCTGTCTCTCTTCGTCCCGGACATCCAATGTCATTCCTTCAATGTCGGCAGACTGCACATCTTTGGGTGGATCATCAAACAGCAGGCTCAAACGGCTTGCCATCTCGCCGAGGGTGGCGTTTGTGACGATATCTGGTCTTTCTTCTTCTCTTACTCGAAGCATTCCGCCTAAGTTCCCGATAGACCAAGAAAGCATTTGGGCCCCTTCTCCAGCGTAATTACCAAAAAATGAGGCATTTTGGACCTGGATCATCGGGCCGATTCCGGAAAACGTGCTAGGCCTTGTACTGAATTTTAACGAACGAAAAGCGTTCCATACTGTCATACTCAAAGCGTGGCGATCACTAGGTAGCAGATCCAAATATAAAAATACCTTATGCTTTTGGTTCTGTTGCATGAGCATCTTTGGCAAAACCGTCACAGCACCATAACGCCTTTTTCTCGTATCTAACGCACTTTTTTCTTGCCACGTTTCAATAAACCAAGTATCATCGGGAAGAATGACCGCAGGGTCGTCTGCAAGCCGCAAAACACAAATACGTGGATACAGTAATTTAAACTCCATTGGGTATTCAATCGTTTCTTCAACAAACTCTTTTTTCCACCATTCTTCGAACTCTTCCTGTGCGTCAGGCATACCAATTTTTTCCAAAAGATCAGCATTTTGCGGGTAATGGTGTTTTTCATCTGAGCGGTCAAAACCAGGATCTCTCCCAGAACCAGCAAGCTCCTCTACACTACCGTTATTAGTATTCATAATTGTATCTCCTCTCAGCCCGGCGGGTGCCGCAAGCATAAGGGTTGCAACTAAAACAAAAAAACAGTATCTAAGTTTATCATGTTTCATAGTTTTTCTCCAATTCAAAGATTCTACTCTAATTCAAAGGTAGGATACTCAATAAAGGTGGAAGCCGGAGTCCTGCCTAAATACGACCCCATCTTATCCCAGTCCGGTGCGGCCAGAGATGATCGGTATCCGTCGAATTCGTAACTGAGTTCAAATGTAAATTCATCATCCACTTCAAACAACGTATCACCCTGGGTGATGGTGAAGTCTATGATTTTTACGCCATTTTTGACAACGGTTCCCGAAACGGTTTTCCCCGGTTCGTTTTCAATTTCCACGATGGCCGTGCCGTTCTCCGTGCAACAGAAGAATCGCTATGACCGGCAGGCGCTTCAATCACCATACAATTACTTGAACTTCTTACCTTAATATCGTATCATGAAACTCGCTTGGAATATTGCTGGAGGGGGGTCAAAAAAACCCGGAAAAAGGGGTCAATTTATACCCGGAATCTACAATATATATCTGTTCGCCCGAGGCATAGTGCATTCATAATAGCATCATGTCCTCCGCATGGCAAACTGCACACGGCCGGTCAATACACTTCTGAATTTTTGCCGGCCGCCGTCAGCCGGCTCCAAAGACAAACCGGCAGGGCAATATCTATGTCCGCCTCTGTTCCGCAAGCCCCCCTTCAACCCCAAAAGACCCCCCGAAAATCGCCCACAAGGCCTTTCCCAAGGGCTAAAACAGGCGTATCGTTTTGTTGTTCAGCACCATATCGTGGTCCGACCCGAGGCCGGGTCAGCACCATATCGTGGTCCGACCCGAGGCCGGGAGATCGGGATTTACTGGTTGTCCTCAAGGAGTTCCTGGAGTTCTTCGGCAAGATCTTTTACAACTTCCTGCTGGACCGGTGGCGGGATGGTAATGTTTCTGATTTGTTCTTCAATGTCGGCGGGCTGGCCGAAAAGAATAGATTTTTCCCTGCCCATGTTGTAATGTTTTACCAGATCAATCCACTCTGCTATAAACGCTTCCTGTATCTGGGCAGGCGTTGCCTTATCAAGTTCCTCAAGCAAACGTTCAGGTTGACGGGGGGGTCTTGGAAACTTGCCCACCTCAAGTTTCTTATTACCCGTTATCTCCTCCAGCGATTGAAACAGCCTGACAGCACGCGGATGCAGATTTAGTTCCCTGTAGTGATGCATGGATAGTTCGAATATGTCTTCTATTTTAAAATCCTCAGCAATCATTTTAACTTCGGAAATCTCTTCATCAATGTCAAGCTCCCTTTCGTCGGATTTCCAATCTTCGATGATTTCCTCTCCCAGACGAAAATGTTTTTCACTTCCGAATATCATCGCTTTTGCCAGATACTCAGCGGCTTTTTCTATACCGGTGAGTTTATACTCAAGTTCCGCCACACGCAGCCAGGCGTCGCCCGTTGCCTCAGAAAGCCATCCATCCCGCCTTGTTATTCTTACCGTAAGCCGTGCAGGATGTCCTCCGTAAATGAACTCCAGCCATGCATCCCGCACGCATTCCGGGTTTCCAAAACGCTCCAGCAGTTCAGCTATGCGTTTCAGTTGCTCACCTCTATCCCCCGGAATAATTGGCTGACCAGCATCTACGTGAAAATAGCTTTTACTCTCTAAAGTATCCCTGCGTTGCCCATATCTGGACACAGGCAACAGCCGCCCGAGCTTTGCCTCCAGTTGCCGTTGCTTTTCTCGCTCATCAGTGGTTCTGATAAAACCTTCCCATACTTCCGGCGCTACCGTTTTACCAGCGGCAAGTTCGGCGCCCATACGCCGAAATGCCTCACTGTCACCGGCAAGCAGATGAAGGCGCGCCTTCCAGTAGAGCAAAACCGCTGCGGCGGGCAGGGCCTCCTCTGCTGCCTTCTGTATTTCGTCCGAATGGCGCTGCAGGAGCCCTTCAGCGACCTCCTCACGACCTTCATTCCGAGGTGACTCTCGTAACTGCTTTTCTGCTTCTCTTACCTGCCTCAGAATGGAAAGCGTCTCGTCCCAATTTTCTTCGGCAATAACGTTTTCACCTCCAATAAAAGATACCGACAGTACTGCTGCCATGCACAAAACAAAACATTTTTTTCGATATTTTAACATTTCTCGTTTCTCCTATTTTTGTTATTCAGGCGCTCTGATGTTAAAGTCATACGCCGGGACATTACCGCATATTCCCGGATATCCGATCTCCGGAAACTCATCGTCTCCGCCCTCCCCGAAGCCAAAAGCTCTAATGTATATGTCCTGCAACAGCCGGCGCGCACCGGCATATAAATCATCTTGGGCGTCAAGGTCCTCCAATGCGTTTCTACTGCTATCGTAATAGCTTTTAAATCCGGGTGTCTTCAGGTCTACCCTTTTCTTCC
>PUNP01000041.1 GCA_003551785.1 Candidatus Brocadiaceae bacterium
AGACGAAGATATTGAGGTCATAAAAGCAATCACCTGGTCTAAAAATTCCACCGGTATAATGAACCCGAACAACCTCAAACAAGGCGTCCATATCAAAGTCGATGAGTTTATCAAGGATTTCGTCCGGGACTACCGCAAGGCAAACGAGCAGAAAGAACGCCCTGAGGGTGATGATATTATGGTGTAAAACGGCCCGGCTGATCGCACCGGGCCGTAAAATTGTCGCCGCTTAAAGCGTTAGGCCTTTAGTTTTTTGCAAGTCCCAAAGGTATTAAGACAAATTTCTAAATTAGTCGACTTCACTATTTAGCCAGAACTTCGCCATAATGGTAAAGTCGAGGAAATCGATAGTACCGTCATCATTAAAATCTACTAAGTAACAATCTGACGACCCATTATGGCAGTCATTATCAAGCCAGTATTTTGCAAGCGTTTCTAAATCTGCCGAATCGGTGGCAGCGTGAAATAATTCAAACTCCAGCTTAAATCCATCACGATATACACCATTTTCAAAAGCTGTAAAGGACAATTGATAAATCCCTGGCTCGATATCGACAAATGGTCGCAGTCGAGATGAATTTACATCTCTTCTTTCTGTATAAGGGCCTAGGTTGATGTCCTTTTCTAAAATAGTTTGATGACAGTTACCCTCTTTCTCAAGGCATATCACTATATTTACATCACGAGAAATTGCTGTATTATTGTGTACATCTACCTTCAGGTTATTAACAAATGACAGTGAATTAGGTATTGTACCTTCAACATCATCTGCTCTATGCGAAGGAAAAAATGAAATGCCGTAACCTGGACCAGGATGGGTTTTTCCACAAAACTCAAAGTATGCTTCTGCGTTTTCATGGTCTAATAACGCTTCTTCGTGTATCACCATAGCAATAGCATCCAGTTCATATCTAGGTTGTATTGTCACTGTTTTTTCAATCGTATTAGGATAAGGCTCAGAAGTGATACGAAAGAACATGACAGTTAATGTATCAAACATTAGAGTTTCCATATCATCCCAACTTACAAAAGCATTAATGTTTTGCTCGGGTCTTCGTTCAATATAGGAAGGATCAATGGTTTGAATGTAACCAAATAGTGCACCGCTTGGATCATGTAAATATAAACCATCCGTGGAAATACCTGTTAAAACCACAGCATGTGCAGAATCTATTTCAGGGTGATCCGGAATAACGCCAAAAAATAGTGGACTGTTAACCAATTCAGATTCGATGTATTTTTTGGTCGCTCTCCAAAATAGGGTCCTGGCATATATAATCCCGTCTCGAGTAATATTTAGATGTTCATATTCGAGATTATCTCTCTGCAGCAGATATTCCCCTACAGGGGATGGCACCCCTGTTTGTCCAATAGCTTCTGATATATCATATCGTGACATGCCTTCATCTCGCGTTTTTCCAGCCCATCCTACTATTTCCCAAGGAGTTACATTACTACCATAATGCTGGGCAAGCATTGCAAGAGAATGATACGCACACCAGTCCGTAGAACGCTGATTATAATAGGGAACCGAGTGAATTAATGTATCAATTTGTGTGTACAGTACTTCTTCAAAAACTGTTTCGTTTTCAATAACTTCAACCACTTTATGTGCAGGTGTGTTCCAATTTTCAATAGATTTAAACTCTATAACATAATCTCCTTCAGGTAAATACAAAATAGTGTCATCACTGTCTTTCCATTCACCACCTGTCTCATCTAATAGCCGCCATTGTGCACCATCTTGGATAGCCTCATAAGGCTGAATTATTACTTGTATATTTCCATAATCGCCTTCTGATGTAACTAGATTATATTCCGTCGCATCAGACGAATCATTCAATTTAATGTCCTCATTTCTATAAACCTCTTCACCGTCTACATTCTTTACACGCACGCGATATTTCTCGCCTTCTTTTGTTGTTGGCCAGGCATGGAAAGTTTTTCCGCCGGTACTGCCGGTAATTCCATCGGCTCGTTGCGTCCATATATTGCCTTCGGCATCCCAGCTATCAAGATAGATATAAGCTCCAATATATGGGGTCTGGCCGTCACCATACTTGACATTAAATCTCAAGGGACGCTTAAAATGGGAATTGAATGTAACAGTTTTATTCGATGAATCTAATGTAAAATCACCCGAGTTGCCTGCAAACATATCCCATAAATATAAATCGAAATAATAAGTCCCATACACAATATTCTCAAAAGTGACAGGATTAGAGCTTGGGCCCTCTCTTCGGTCTTGTTCTGTATAGTCAGAGCTTCGATGCAGCAAGACAGCATCAATGTCACTTGGCTGAATTCGAACCTGCCCTGATGCATTCTTAATATCTGCTGATATGCTACCGGTTTCTTGGCTGATTGTCACTACCAGAGGGTCAGAGTATGAAGAAGTCACGTCTGTATCATTTGAACATCGAGCTGCTACATCTATTTCGTAAGTTCCGGGCTCTGGCCATGAAATGTTGATACTACTTGAAGCACTCCATCCGTTGTCATTCCAACCAGTGTGATCTTCCCACCAAAATCGGTATTGCAAATCACTGCCGCAGGAACAACTCGAATCGCTTGTTGTGTATGTATAAGTTTGATCTGGTACACCAGTTGTGGGCCCAGATGGCTGATCAGGAGTATTCACGCTACAGGGAGGTAAGGTAGAACCAACATCAACAGTATACTTGTATACATAATAACCTTGGTTGTCGTGTGACCCTGTAAAGGATTGTGGGTCTAATGATTTTATATTCCAGTTATAATCGGAAAAAACGGCACGAACCCAAAAAGTAATAGTTCCGGAACTAGGGGCGTCTATATAAACCGCCATCGTTCTTGTTTGGCCAGAAGACCAAGATTCTGCTGAAGCATCTACGCTTGCATTTTGAGTTGATATTTGATAGCCGTCTTTATGGTATTTTGTCGAACCAGCGGGATAGGGAATCATTTCATCAAAATTATCATGCCATATACCCCCGACATCACTATAACCTACCGCCCAAATAACTGCATCTCCGTATCCGCTTCCGCTACTTCCCTCGTTTTTAACTCTTACATCAAGCCAAAAACTTTCATTTGGCTCAACCGAACCTAGGTTCGAAGTGGATGGCGAATGCCAAGAATCTCCGTCATCTATACTAATGGCTTCAATTTTAAGGTTAGGGCTAGCTTGAGCATAACTCGAAATGCTTACAATTAATGCAAATATAAGCAGTAACAAGTAATTATTTTTGGCCATACGGACATAGGTATGTTTATTTATAAACTTGGAATTGTTTTTAGCAAAACGCATGTAAATCGATCCCATAGCACTCATTGAATTCTCCTAATGATAAATTTTTTTCGAATTTTTGATACATCATCTATGTTTTCAAGATTTATGTAAAATACGAGTTTCCCAAGCTTAGACAAATACCAAGGCGTGAATTTCCATAGGGGACAATTCTCACCTCTATCCTTTTTCTCCGTTTTACTGCCGTCGCTATCAAGTAGCAACAGATAATGAGATGAATATACCGATTTTATCCTCTTTAATCAAGATAAAAATGCAACTTTTATCAAAAACTTGTAAAAAATCGCAAAAAAAATTCGTAATTTACTGCTTAACAGCTCGCTCTCGCCCTAAAACCCGCTTTATTTACCCTGAACCTCATACCTTCCCAAAAACACCCTCGCCCGCCGTGTCATATCCCGCTTCATACGCTGGATTTTTTCTCGATCCGGCTGCGGTTTGGCTGATTCCTCTTTAATCCTGTTCCATATACCCTGTATGTGCCTCATGGCGTTGCGTGCCGGCTCGAGCTCTCTCACTTGCCTTTTTACGGTGCGGTAGTCCTCGGTTCTGCCTTCACGCTGCTGGATACTGCTTGCAAGTGTGTTAAGTG
>PUNP01000194.1 GCA_003551785.1 Candidatus Brocadiaceae bacterium
CGGACACAATCAAACCATTGGCCCTGTCAAACTTCCGGAAGAACTAATGGACAAGGCCTATGTCCAGCTCTTATGGCGATATTATTACAGTGGGACCCGGCTCGATGCTGACAGCGGTCAGCGTTCGAAACTCAATATTTCCAAAATAACCGTGGTGACGGAAGAGCCGGATGAAGACGAAAATGGCGAAAATGGCGAAAATGGCGACAATGACGACAAGAATGGACAATTGCCGGAAAAACTCACATTGAAGCAGAACTATCCAAACCCTTTTAATTCACAGACAAATATTGCGTTCGAACTTCCGGATGCAAGTCACGTAATGCTTCAGATTTTTGATGTAACTGGACAATTGATGATGACTTTACGACAGAGATCATATGAAGCAGGCACACACACCGTGCAATTTGATCCCGGCAATATATCAAGCGGCGTTTATATTTATCGTCTTCAAACAGACTTTGGAACCGAATACAAGAAAATGACTATTCTGAGGTAGCAAGAATCAGGCAGAATAAGGTTCCTGTAACCTGATCAGCGCCATCCAGCTATATTTTTTTGTAAACGGCAGCGATTTGATTATCAGACTGTCAAAACTGTTCAGGAGTTGAAAACTGAGAGAATGTAACCTGTTTCCCGGTATAAATGCCGAAAGTATGCTGGTAATATGCTGAAAGTCAGTATTTACATTTCCAAAATAGCGTTGGGACACTTCAATATCGGACATTAACAAGGGATGTTCATCATCACTGCGCATTTTCGGCGTCAGGCGCCGGTACAAATTAATAAACGGGTTGTGACCAAGGGGTTCGATAAAGACTGCGAGTCCCCCTGGTTTGAGAACTCTGGATACTTCTTTGAATGCCGATTCGGTATTAAGGTGGTGAATGATTCCTTTGCCGCAAACCACATCAAAATAGTTGTCGTCATACTCCATTGATTCCGCATTCATCACGCTCAGGTGAGTATTGCTGTATGGTTTCCCCAGCCTTTCCCGGGCCTGCTGAATGGCCACCTCCGAAAGATCGATGCCGTGACACTCTGCAGCAGCGTCAACCCAATGCGGGGTATTGATATTCGGGCCGCATCCGATTTCCAGTACCTTGCTTCCCGCAGCACGTTCTTTCACAAGATTCAGATAGCGCAGATCAAACGCAGTTTTGAGTCGGTAATACTTGTTGGTTGCGGCTCTGGATTCTGATTCTGATGAATAACGGTCATCATGGAATGCCTTTTCCCTTTTCAGAACTTCATCTTGTGTTTCTCGTTGACTCATGCTGCAAAATTTCGTTGTCAGGTGTCGATTGAATATTTGATCTCATGTGGTTTCGGTCAGTATGAAACCCGATACTGCTAAAATGAGTGATACTGTACTGCAGATTTACACTATACATACTGTTCGGCTTTTTTTGCAAGCAAATAATACCAGATTATCAGATAGGTGCTGAACACAACCCCAATCAATGCATACAGTGACAGGGCAATCCAGACACTGTCCATATAGATTCCGGCAGAAAGCGCCAGCAGACGGAACATGAGGTAAACAACATCAATAAGAAACGCTTTTTTTTGCCTGCCCAGCAGAAGCGGAATAAAATTGAGCGGGGTAACGATAAATACCAGAAAAACAAACGGAGTTAATATGCGCACAAAATAACCGGTCATTTCCCAGCCCGGACCGAGAAACCAGGAAAACAGGGGCGGACTGACCAAAAACAATAATAAAAATGGCAGAATACCGATTGCAGCAAGCAGCAGCAAGGTACTTTTAATAAACGGGATAAGCTGCTCCTGGTTTCCGTACTTTTCCGAGATACGTTGGCTGAAAACCTGGTAGGCAGCCTGTCCGACAACCTGAACCGGTGAATAAAGTGCCCGGTGTGCCATCGCGTAAAACCCGGCAATGGCCTCAGAAAACCATGTATTGAAAAGCAGAACCGGAAAATTGTTTGAAACCGATGTAGTCAGAGCATGGGGAGTATTGTAGAACGGGAAATTACGGTAGCGTCTGGCCATGGCCACCATACGCCGGGGTGATACACCCGCAGTGACGGATGATTCCATTTTTTTGCGTTTCCACAGCAGAAAAATCATACCCAGAAAATCACCTGCAAACTTTCCGATAACCAGTCGGGCCTGCTGCATTTGTAAAAAGCCCATTCCTACCTGTGAAGCGGCAGTTGTTGATGCAGCGGTGATCTTGCCTGTTGCTATAGATCCGAATTTCTTTTGCCTGTTCAGGCTAAAAGTCAGAATCATGAACATGCTGTAGGAAACAACCGAGGCAGGCAGAAAAAAAATCAGGAATCCAAGCGCTTCTATATTCAGTATTTCTGCGATGGACCTGTGAAACAGTGCAAGTATTACCAGTAGCATGACTCCGCTTGTCAGTGCCAGAAAGATGGAGAGAGCGGTGATGTTATTGGCCTCCAAATTGTTTCCGGGTATCAACGTGGCATACTCATAGCGGAGTGATGCGACACAATAGCAGATTGCAAAAAGTGAGACGAACGTGGCAAACACACCCATTTCATCCGGAGTATAAAGCCTTGTCAATACCGGCAGCACAGCTATTCCGAGCAGGTGGGCAAAGCCGGTCCCCGACATCATTTTTCCAAGATTTTTGACAAATCCGGAAAGCAGTACCTGGTTTTTGAATCGCGTGAATTTTGATGCCATAGCGCCCAAAATAGGGAGAAATGCTCTTTTTACCGACTTAAATCAGCATAGCTGTTTCTGGCTGCCTCGATTACCTGATCATAAGATTTTCAATTGCTTCAGATTATACGATAAGTTTGTATTTTGCAGCCCAATTAATTGTATGTTTCGTGTTATTATTTTTACAATTGTTCCTGAATGTCTGATAAACCTCTCGTTTCTGTTGTTATTCCAACATACAATCGGCCAGAAGCGCTGCGTCGTGCAATATCATCCGTTTTGAGTCAAAAAGGGGTTGAGCTGGATATCATTGTCGTCGATGATGCTTCCGATCTTGACATGTCCGGAGAACTGGCTGGCTATCCGCAAGTAACCTATCTTCGTAATGAAAAAAATATGGGAGGTGGATATGCGAGGAATCGGGGAATAGAGGCGGCCAGAGGAGCTTTTATCAGCTTCCTTGATGATGATGACGAGTTTTATGATGGAAAACTGCAAAAACAAGTACAAAAATTTGCCGAAAGCAGCATTGATTCACTGGGGATAGTCACATGCCATGTGCGGGATTTACGATCTGGAAAAGAAGTCATTTTAAAAAATAGCTACAAAGGCGATATCTATCATAAATCCTTAGAACGATATACCGCAAAAATGACACATTCTTTTCTGTTCAAAACGGAAGCTGTAAAAAAAATTGGTGGATTCGATACCACATTGCCATCAAATCAGGAATATGATCTCATCATCAGACTTAGCAAAAATTATAAAATAGACTTTGTTGATGAAGTTCTTGCTCAAGCCAACCGATCTGCCGGCCAGATCCATTCGAATTTTGATAAAAAGCGGGAAGGTGCACTTCAGCTCTTTAGAAAATTCGATAATGAATATCGGAGAATGGGATGGTTTTTTTACACAAAAATGAGAGTAAAACTTCTTCTGCTGCTTTTCCGGTTTTGGGTCGGCAAGCACTTCGGGGAAAAAGCTTATAGAATGCTGCTCAGGCATTAGTCTACTCTCCATATGATCTGCATGATCTGCGATATATCTTTTTCCGGATATCATCCACGGACGGTCTCTGTTTTTGTTACTTCCAGCACTCCGGATATGATTTTCCTGAATAAAACCCTTATCATTGTACTAATTACTATTGCCTCTGCCTGCTGCCCCTAACCCCTTCCAGCGGTACCGATTTTTCGCCTTATGAA
>PUNP01000406.1 GCA_003551785.1 Candidatus Brocadiaceae bacterium
AGTATAGTAACCGCTTTATTTATGTTAATATCTCCCTCTTCATAAACGCCAGCATCTACAAAAATTTCATCCTCAGCTTCTGCATCCGCAATGGCCTTGGAAATTTGTAAATATGACAGTTCTGGGTCTTTCGATGTGTTTATAACCGTACCAACTGTAATGGTTTTTTCATCAATATCTTCTTTTTCGGAACAAATATGTCTTCGGGCTGAAAGTGAATATGTTCCCTCCGGCAAATCCTTCCAAGTAAGTTTGCCGCCTCCTCCGTCACTTGTCTGCTCTTCATTGTTGAGTGTGTATATTACTTTCCAGTTTTCATCATCAATAAATGAAGGGACAATTTCTGTTTCGGTAATTTCCAGGATCCCGTTGTCGGCGTTGTAAACGTATGTGTTGCCATCTTTGGTGAAGTGAGTATTTTCATCTCCTCCAAAGGATAGCGAAACAGCTTCCGGTTTTGGGTAGATAGAACGGTTACCAACATATGTGCCTCCATTATCAGTCGGGGGGACTGATGGCTCAGTAAATCCTTCAAAATAATAAATCTCATAATAACCTACATCGTCCTGTACTCCAAAAGTAAAATTATCTCCAAACCTTGTGTTAACCAGTTCGTATTGAGATTCCCCTGTGACTAAATATAGGCCATATGTGTTTACTGGCCCAGATTCTATTCCGAGTGTCAATTGATCTCCCTCACAAACACTCTCTCCTGTTATGGTCTGCGCACTCAAACTAACCCCCATCCCCACAACCATAAAGGCCGTCAGGGTGATCAGGGTAATGAATTGACGCCAGTGTGGCGTGTGTACGTTGTTCACATGGTAATGGTTTTCCATCGTTCGTTGTGTTTTGGTTAGTTATTATTGTTATTTTTCAGTCAGTTATATATGTATGGTGTTTTTGATCTTATCTTGGTGCTCTTTGCTTTGTAATACCTGGGCGCTGTTTGCCTGAACTGATGTGTTAAGTTATGCTGGTGCTGGTATGCAATCTAGTCAGCCGGCCAAAACGACGGGAACCCTTGCCCTGCTTTCATAAAAACAAACAGGCAAAGGCCCGGGGTGACGGACAAAACTCATTGGGTAAGCATATTGCATGATTACAAAAAACCGTTATTCGTTTATATACATCGAAATAAATAGGCGTTTTAATTATCTTATTCGTTGTTTTTACATTGTAAAAGTATGGAATCAGCAAGGGCTTGCCTGTAGGGATAAATACAAAGCTGTATAATGGAAGGCCTAATTTGCAGGGTAGGGGGTTCAGTTAGGGGCTGTCAGCCTGAGAAATGTAAATAACCCATGATGGCGCTGAAAACCAGTATAGTCTACTCTGTTGTAATGTAGGAGAGCGCGCTGAAAAAATAAATTGGTAGAGATTAAAACATTATTATGATACCTGAATAACATTTAAGACATTTTAATTTTTTGTGGCGATAGAAATGCTTTTTTTGTTGAAATTATTGTTTTTATACCAGGAGGTTGTGGTCGATGGCATAGAGAGTCAGTTCCGCATTGGATGACATATCCATTTTGCGCATAATACGCGATCGGTGGGTGCTCACAGTTTTGTCAGAAATAAAGATTATCTCGGCAATTTCTTTTACCCTTCGCCCTTTAGCCAACATCAGGAAAATCTGAAACTCACGTTCGCTTAGCTTTTCGTGGGGCAGCTGGTCGTGGTTATTGCTAAATACGATGCTCTCAGCCATACCCTCTGAAACATACCTGCCACCTTCCAGAACTTTACCTATCGCTTTTTTGACCTCTTCATTAGACGCCCCCTTCATGATATACCCTGCAGCTCCCAGTTTATATGCTTTGTTTGCATAGACCTCCTCTGGCATGAAGCTCATGATAAGGAAACGGGTATCGCCGTTGTTTTTGCTCAGTTGATGCAGGATGTCCAGGCCATTGATCCCCGGCATGGAGATGTCGAGAATGACCATGTCAAACTTATTGCTGCGGATTTGACTCAAAGCGTCATGTCCATCCCTGGCTTCTTTGATTTGTTTTACTTTCGGTAAGGATTCCAGTACCGTGCGGATTCCGTTACGTACCACAGCGTGGTCATCAGCGATTAATACGATCATGTCTTTAGGTTTTAGTTATATAATTATTGTATCATGTGTACTTCAATTTCTGTCGGTCGAATACCGCGCTAATCAAGGTTCCTTTATTGGCGATGATATGCAGTTGCCCTCCTGCTGATTCTGTCCGTTCCTTCATGCCCACAAGGCCAAGCGAACCCGGATCATCCAGGGCCTCAGGGGGGATGCCCACGCCATTGTCATGAAGAGTGAGCTGTATGGTTTGACTATTTTGTGCGATGTCTATTTGTACGTGGGTTGCTTTTGCGTGCCTGCTCACGTTGGTCAGGGCTTCCTGGACGATGCGGTAGCATACTGTGTTCAATGGGTAGCCGAGGTACTCCAGGTTGTGCACAATATCCGTTCGGATACCCGTCCGGGCCTCCCATTTTTTGCTGTAGCCCCTGATTGCCTCAATGCCATTATGAGAGAGATGCTCAATGGGCCGCAGCTCTTTGCATATAGACCTGACATTGTGTAAACTTTCATTGGTAAGTGACATGATGCTGGCAATATGCGTATTCACCTGCTCATCATTGGCCGTGCGATTCCTAAGTAAGCCAAGCTCCAGCGATATGGCCGTAAGCTGCTGCCCAATGGAGTCATGTACTTCTGCAGCGAGCCATTTGCACTCTTTTTCCAGGATCTGGTTGCGTTGCCTGTGGTTTTTTTCGATCGTGTCAATCAATACCGCCAACTTCTGTTGTATGTACTTTTCATTACTCAGATTCCTGACAAACCCCCAAATCATCCGGTCGTTCTGCTCATTTGGTGTTGACCAGAGCATCTGCTCCACATATACCAGTGATCCATCCTGATGATAATACTCTTTTTGATATTTCATTGAGATGCCGGTTGGCAATACCTGTTCATGGATGATGTCCCGTTCGATAGTCTGCCAGTGAGCAGGCGTATGGTTGCAGTTTGTGTTTAACAATTCCTGCAGACTGTCGTATCCCAACATTTGCAAAAAACGGGTATTGGCATCCAGGAGCTTACCAAAACGGTCACACCTGATCATCCCCTGGGCATTGGCGTCAAATAATATATGAGATAGTTGAATCGCATGATGTATCATATTTATTTACTATTTTTTAAAATATGGTGCTAAAATTATTGTTTTATATTTAACCGGAATGTAGTCTGTTCTTGGAGTGTTTTGTAGGGCTGCCCTTACATTGTCTTGAGCATATTTCCGCAAATGACAGGTTGTTACGTGTATGTAAGCCCTGTTGGCGGGGGAATTGACTGATGCCGGGATGCTTTCGGGACAGTAAATAAATCCTTACAGTTATTGTGCAGCATGAAAGGTTCATCTTGTCAGGTTAAGCAACAGGCCAGGGTAGGATGGGGTAAGGTGTACCGGTAGGGTTACCAATTACACCTCCAACTCCTGGTTAAGGACTGCTTGCTTGTGTGCCGGCAGATGAAAATAGCAATAGCTGCCCTTGCCGGGTTTGCTGACGATATACAGGGAGCTGTTGTGTTTCCGGAGAAAGCTTCTGGCGATTTTTAACGCCAGGCCTGCGCCAGTCTGTATGCCAGGGCTCCCTTCCCTGTGTATGAATTCTCCATTCAGGACAGCAAGAATGGTTTGTTCATCCATGCCTTTACCGTGATATGAAACCACTATCCGGGCATTTTAATATTCAAGCGATTTGTTGCATACATTTTAAGTTATGTTAGAGCATTTGTTAACGAATAGGCATAATTAAATTCCCGTAGCATATTTTCACTATACTTATAAACAACACTCGGCACTCC
>PUNP01000834.1 GCA_003551785.1 Candidatus Brocadiaceae bacterium
GGAATTTACACATGTTTAATCTACCATGAAAGGCAGCATATCTTAAAGGCCTGGGGTAAGGATGATCAGCAGCGGTAACGTCTGCGCCTTTTGCTACGTGTAGTTTGACATCTTCCAGATCAGCCTCTCTTATCGCTATGTGAAGTGATGCATGTGTTGTAGACCGGAAATAGTGAGTTGGAAACGTTGGAAACCTATCCCAAGGTATCGACGGCACTCTATGCCAAGGTGTAATGAAAAGGGCTAAAATAACAAACAAAACTAAAGAAAGTATGGTCACAGGGAACCAGGATTCAGGTTTTGAGAAAAAGGGAATATCCTCTTCCTTCGCAACTTTTTGTTTATGCAATGAAACCTTAAAAGACCGATTACAATTGGAACAAGTTGCTTTTCTATCCTTTTGTTCCTTTTTCGTTATTTCATTTTTTCCCTGACAATGTGGACAGGTTTCTTCCCTTGAATCTGTATCCATACCATACCCTTAATTTAAAAGTAATCTTTCTTTCCTATAACCCCCAAACATACCGAGCCAACCGGAGCCGCTGCGAAGCTTTTGTTTCAAGATATATGCTTGTAATCAGATATCGTTAATATATCCTATAACCTGATTTATTTTACCCTCTTCTTTTTGAATGTCCTTTATTAAAAAGCCTTTGAATAAAACACTTTGAACCCTTTTTTCCAATAACCTTTGATTATCTTGAACGGGGATTCCTGTTTCCCTAACACCTACAAAAATACCACTATTTTCTCCCCCGCAGCAGGGAATAATTTTGCCCACAGTTTGGCCAGATTTCATTATACTATAGCTTCCTCTGCACTTTTTAACCTCTTTGGGAGAAAACCTTTTAGCTATCTCATCAATATCTTTCCGTATATCGTCGGACAGCCTTTCAAGTCGCAATGAATTACCAGTTTCATAATCAGGAGCCGAGGGGGCAAGATCTTCTTGCATGGTTTTAAATGCCCTCTGAAATTCAGTATTATCGACTAGGTTAAAAGCATTTTCCACCTCCTTATATCCAATCCAGCCAATACGGTCCTGCATATCATCCCATAAGTTGTTGTCATTTTCGTCTACGAAAAGCGGCAATTCATATTTATCTTTATTGGAACTGTTTACAAATGCCTTTTCTGCCTGGTCCCATGTCCAGGCAATATAGTGACAATTCTTTTCCGGAATACCTACAAGTCCCCATTCATCAAGCATATCGATAACGCCAGGTTTATCAAGATGGCGTTGTTTGGTGTCGTTTAACTTCTTCTGGTAGGCTTTGGATATATCCTCTGGTTCACGGATTGAGTCAGGGCATTCTGAATTATTAGGAACAGCAGTTGATTCAAGTGCCTTTGCAAATCTGTATTTCAACGAAAGCTGCCCATTTATACTGCTGTTAAAACCACTCTCCTCCATCCCCAAATCGTTTGATCTCATGCTGAAGCAGTAAGGAATAACCTTCACCTCTACAAAAACACATTTTACACCTTGCTCCGTTTTGCACACTAAAATAAGATCAGGATCTCCAAAATGAGCAAGGCCTATTTCAACACAAACATGAACTGAATTTACTTCGGATATCCAATTAGGGCAACCGCTATCGGCCCATCGCACAGCTTCAAGCAAATTTCTCACGTTTGAAACCGGATTACTCTTTATTTTAGTCACAACCGCATTGACTATACCTCGTTCCCCGTACCAAGTCACTATAGGTGAATTGCAATGCCCATTTTCCGACTTGTTAACTTGTGATTCTTTTGTCATTTTAACTCCAAGATTCAACCTGTTTGATTTAATCCAAAAAACAACCTATTGTAGCTACTTTCCTTTATTCTTCCCCTTCAACCTACCCAGCAACCCCTCAACCCGCTCTCTCCGCCGTTCAGTCTCATCCTGGTCGAGCTAAAACTGATTTCAAGCCAGTCCCCTTCTTTGGCACCGTCAGGAGATAGCAATATCGTTGCGGTCCTGAGCAAAAACACCTTTGTCGCAGTCCGGACATTTCTTCCCTTCCAGGTCGTAGGTGCTGGATATGTTCTCTTTCTCGCATTCTGTGCAACTGGTCGCCGGTTCTCTTGTATCGCTAAGAAACTCGCATCCGCACTCAAGACAGATATATGGAACGTCATTTCCGATACAGTCTTTAAGCAGGCCGTTGTCCTCGGGATGGTAGCAGTAGCGCTTCTTGCCGTCTGATTCTATCAGATAAGGATTCCCATCCGACCATGATGCGATCTTTTTTCCGCATTCCGAGCAAACAAAAGTAATGCGCATTGCCATTTCGTTTAACTGTCTCCATTACGGAAATTTTTGTGGTGCTTATGATTTTTCCTTCAACCTATCCAGCATCCCCTTAATTTTCTCCCGCTGCCCCTGTTCGCCTTCCGGATCCAGCTCCATATCTATATTAAGCCAGCTTCCTTCTTTTGAACCCGGAGGAAGAAGTTCTTTAGGAAAATCCACCTGAATTTCATCTTCACCTACCAGGAGTATGGCGTAATCACCTTCGAATCTGTCTATGATGGATTTCATCCGGTTTCTCCTTTAGGCTAATCCATATTTCTCGCCCAAAAACCCCTTAAGGCCGCCACCAACATTCCCGGCTATCTCCTGCCATAAAACAACTCCGCATCTTTTTCGGCCGGCAACACACTTTATACACGACACGATTTCATAGTAGCTTCTTACCAAATCGCCTCGTCTTCCATCGCAAATGAGGAAATGTCGCTTGTTGTGTTGTGACGCTGTCAGTAGATTCCTGATCATCTGGTAGTGAAGATATTTGCCATTTCGTTTGGGTAAAGAATCAACATGAAACAAATCCGACAACCCCGCATATTCATCAACGACAGATTGTTCTTTCTCGGTAAAATCTGTTTCGGTCAGTTTGGCCTCTGCATAAATGTCTCCAAAAGCCAAGTCAATTTCTGTGCTATCTTCCTTTCCGTTTGATTTGCGAACTCTTGGCTTAATCCCAAACTCAGGATGCAGTTGATCAACACCAAATATCTTCTTCTTGACCCCAGTCCAGACGTTGATTTTAGGATGACAGAATATACTCATTAAAAGAGCATCTGAACTGTTTGAAGACTGCATTTCGCAAACATCTTTAACCTGCTGGTGTGACTTCGCTAATCTTACATTCCAAGCCCTATTTGCCTTAATGGCTTTATAAGAATCAGGAAAGAAATTGTCTTCAATCTTTTCAAAAATAATGGCAGACTTGTGGCTTCCAACTGTTGTGATAGCATCATCCGCCGCCGCATACTTTTCTGCCCTACACTTAAGCGCCTGTTTCAACTTATTTGATAGCATTTCTCTCTATCTCCTCATATCATGGATTTCATTTTCGCCGACCAAGAGTATGGCATAGTCGGATTCGATTTTGTCTAAAAACGTACCGATTTATCAGCTCAACACCTTACAGCCCGAAAACACCCCATGAAAATCGCCTGTAAAAGGCCATTTTCCGGGGCCGAATATGACGTATCTTTTTGTGGTTCATTGTCATGTCGTGGTCCGACCCCAATTCGACAGTCTCGGGAACCGATAACTTCAATAATACTGCTCGATGTAACCATACGCCCGGTCAAAGAGCTCTTTGTCCTGATGGAGTTTGTATTTGAAAAGCGTCTTCCTGAGCGCCATTCTCACTTCCCTCTGGCCGGCTTTGGTGTCCTGCCACCCTTCAAAGCGGACGTAGCGGACTATCTCGTCGATGTCACTGACCACACGCTCCACAATGATCGGGGTCTCCGGATTTCTCGCCTCTTCGAAAAGCGCGCTGAGCGCCGCCTTGCCTTTTTCTTCCTTCTCGATCGGTGGCTGCGAACGCTCGGCCGATACCAGA
>PUNP01000555.1 GCA_003551785.1 Candidatus Brocadiaceae bacterium
ACCTTTGCTGAATACCGTCTGCATTACTATCTGACCGGAGAGGGTCGCAGCCGTGATGTCATGATCAAGTTGAGCGACGATTATATTCCCGGCAGGCGCAGAACTCCCCGTCGTGCCGACCATAACGCCCGGATTTACGGTCTGTTCACCCGCTGGGAGATGACAGGCGACCCGGTTTTCGGCGAGTTGATCCGTGACTATCTGCATACAATGATTATCCCCGAGGGATTATGGAGTTACCCCGATTTCCGGCTGCTTGATGATGAAGGCCGAATTACAGATTTGTCGAGCGGTGTGAACACCCGAAGGATGTTCTTCCACAATTTCGGTGCCCTGCACGGTGTGATCGAGTATTATCAGGCCACCGGCGACGAAGAACTGCGCGACGCTCTGGTGCGCAGCGCCCGGGCGACACTGCAGCCGGGCGACAGTCTGCAGCAGGGGTCGGCATCGCTGGGACTGCTGGCAGGATTTGCGGCATTGCATGACCAGCAGGACGACCGTTTTCGTGAATTGATCGTGGCCGACATGTCGCAGCCCGGAACCGCATCACGCGACGCCTTCAGGATGGTTTTGCCCGACCCAAAGCACTGGACGGGGGAGACGGCCAGACTCTCGCGTCAGGTGCCTGTTTGCTGGTTTTACATGGTCAATCTGCCAACAGCAATGGCCGCCATAGGCGAGGAACCAAGCCTATACACCCGAATTTGGAGGCGCTTCGAGGCGGCCAACGAACAGCACCGACCAGAACAACCCCGGGGGCCTTACCTGCCGCGGCCGTCCTGGCAGGAGGAATACGATGCCGCTGAACTGGAAGAATATTTCGAACCATGGCGTCCGGAAAAGCAATGAACGCAATAATTCAGTTTCAACTTTAGCAGATGTATGCTTTTAGTAAAGAGGGTGAAAAAGTCACCCACATGACAAGAAAGATTCTGGATTATATAAACGACATCCTCGACAGATAATGGGAAAATATAAAAAGTTAATGAGAAAAATTCTGGCCGGCGGATCTGATCGAAATGTCGAATTTTCCGTACTTTGCCGATTGTTGATCCGCCTCGGCTTCAAGGAAAGGGTGAAAGGAAGCCACCATATCTTTTCGAGTAAAGGTGTTAACGAGATATTTAACCTGCAATCAAAAGGGAAAAAGGCCAAGGCATATCAGGTTAAACAAGTAAGAAATATTTTGATCAAATATAATTTGGGAGAGACCGATGTCGATTAAATATGAGCTGATTATCTACTGGAGTGATGAAGACCAGTCCTTTATCGTTGAGGTGCCTGAACTGCCAGGGTGCATGGCAGACGGTGAGACTTATGAAGAGGGCGTGGCAAATGCCCGGCTGGTTATTGAGGAGTGGATTGAAACGGCGCACGAACTCGGGCGTGCAGTCCCCGAGCCCAAAGGCAAGCTGATGTATCCATAGCAGGCTTAGCCGGAAGGTACCAGCCGGAACTTTAGGTGAACTTTACTGACTTTAGGTGCCGTTCCCATATAACTTGCTTTATCTTCAAGAGTTGTCGCTGAAATACAACACAAAAAGGGAGTTTAATCGCGTTTTAAGCAGCAAAAACAGCTTTTGACTTGATCGACACTGCGCTAAAAACGTAAGTCCTCAGTGAACCACGTGGCATCCTACCACACCTTGTGTGGCATCCCCACCGTGCCTTGTGCCGGTGGAATGAAGATTAAACGCTAAGCACGTTGTACACCCTTTTAACTTAGGTTCCCCCCACTTCCAAGTCTTTCAATTTTCTCACTGCTCTTCTGCTCCCCGCTGATCACACTCTAAGGCATATTCGCTCGCCATACTCCCTCTTTTTAGTGGTGCCGATTCGTTTTGCACTGTTTCTGCTTATGTGTTCATCTTATTCATTTGAATGTCATCTGTAAATATGTTATAATGGTGCCGACGTCAATTGGGCTTTTATTGAGGTGCTTTTTATGTTCATTAAGAAAAATGTCAAAAAAGACGGCGACAATATCTGGACTTATTATCACATCGTGGAATCTTATAAAGATAGCAAAGGTGTTACCAAGCATAACTACCTTGCGAATATCTCAGCGCTGCCGGAGAAAGATGTTCAGGCTATAAGAAAATACCTTCGCGGTGAGCTTGTTGATAAAGATCAGGCAGGTTGTATCGATCAGGGCGATTGCCTGCGCGGGGCAGGCCAGATGGCTCTATGGAGGGCATGGAAAAAATCGGGGATGCTCAACGTGCTGGAGAAGTTCCTGACAAAATCTCAGTGCCTCTCTGTGTTTGCCATGACGGCATCGAGAATAATTAACCCCACTTCCAAACTGGCACTTAAGGATGAATGCGCCGATACTTTTTGGGCCAGGCAGATGTCTGCAAATCGCCTTGATGAGGATACATTGTATGAGGTTATGGATAGCCTGGAAACAAGTTTCGAGGAGATTCAGCAAAAACTTGCAGGCTCCCAACCTGAGGCTCCTACTCTGATGCTCTATGATACGACCAGCACATATTTTGAGGGCACCAAAGCGGAGAACGCCGAGTATGGGTTCAGTAAAGATAAGCGCTTCGACCGATATCAGGTCATCATAGCGCTGGTGTGTGACAAGCAGGGATGCCCGCTTGCGGTAGAACTTTGGCCGGGCAGCACGGCTGATGTGGGAACAGTTCAGACCCAGATTGATTTGCTCAGGCAGCGATTCGGTATAGAGCATGGCACATTTGTTGGAGATAACGGGATGTATTCCAAAGTTAATTTAGATTACATAACCGAGAAAGGGTTGAGTTATATTATTGGCGGAGAATATCATAAGAAGAAAGAGATACTGTGCAGCATGAGTCAGGGGCAAAGAGAACTTTTCGTCAAAGAGGGTATTTATGAGTGGGTCGAGGACGGGGTGAGATATATTGCATGCCATAGTGAGTGCCGCCGCCATAGGGAAAAAGATCGGCGAGAGAGGGCAATGGAGTATGTGCAGGAGGAGCTTAATCATCTTAAAAGAACCGCTTCAAGTGCCCGTTACTATACCAAGGAGCGGCTTTGGGCCAAAGTCGATGGCATCCTCAGAAATAAAAAGGTTAAATCACTGTGGAACATCGAGCTAATTCCCTTAGAAGAGAAAAAGAATGATCAGCAAAAGATACTCATTGAACTGAACTTTTCTAAAAATATGGTCGAGATCAAGAAGCGGGAAGCTATGGACGGCAGTTATCTTTTGCAGACAAATGTTGATTCCGACGAAATGAAGCCAAAAGAAGTTGTCGAAAGCTACAAGAGTCTTCAAAAGGTGGAAAGAAGTTTTCGCATGATTAAGAGCTTTATCAAGGTCAGACCGGTTTATCATCATCTATGGAGGCGAATCCGAGCGCATGTGCTCATATGTTTTCTGGCTTATTACCTGACGTGGTGGATGCGCCGGGAACTTAAAGCCCAAGGCATAACAACGGAGCTGCCTACGGTGATAAAACGCTGGGATCAGCTTTACCTATCTGAACTGAGAGTTAAAAAAGGCGCTGATACAGTAGCCCAGTGGAACTGGTCACTGGGCGAAGAGGGCGTGAAGATAAAAGAGCTGATTGAACAAGCGGGATTATGGAATTCCATAAACCGGTACAAAGCTCAATGTGGTGCCCTCAGTTGAGGGACTTGAAAACACTGGAAATGCACTGATATGGGCCTATTGCGCTTTTAGAACGCAAAAAGGATTTTTCTATAAATAGAAAAATCGGGGGAATCTCAGTTAGATTTCGCCCCAACGGGGCGGTGTTTGGTAGCCCCTGGTTTTCAACCAGGGGTTGCGGAAGTCTCAAAAAACAATGCGCCCTGGAGGGGCGCGGTTCAAGGTTTGTTTAACATGAGTA
>PUNP01000685.1 GCA_003551785.1 Candidatus Brocadiaceae bacterium
CGATTTTTTTCACAGTTCGCTGCACTGTTCTCTTTTTTTCACACGTTTGACAAAAGGGCCGGGAGGCTTCCGCCTGCTCTGGCGCCGCCTCCGACGCGAGCTGAGACAGTAGCTGCGCCGCACTTGCGAAATCTTCGCTGATGCGGTTAAATATTTGAGAAAGTTGCCTCAATGTGCTTTTTTCGCTCATTACGGCCTCCCGACTTATGTGGAGTTTGTCCTGACTGAGCGTGAATATAGCACATTGAAAATATCTACTTAGTTCGAGGGTGTTCGGTAGATCGAAAACTTCGCTCAAACACCGTCTAAATGCTGTTTAATTCGACAAACAGATTTTTTCTGAATAGATGCCAATAGATAATAGGGGTATCTAATGCGAAACGAAGGGATATTGAATAAATCCAGAGCGGCATGGGCAGCCCATCATCCGCGTTCAAAAGATCAGACAGGAGAGTCCTACGTAGACTCCCGGCTGCTGGAAGTCGATATAATCTGTGATTCTGACTACCCTGTGGTTATGTCCGACATGACAGCAATGAGAGTGAGAGGTAAAATAAAGGATAGGTTTGGCGATTACCGAGTAGCATGGGATGACAACTTTGATCTGTTAAAGGTAAACTCAGGAAAAACGGAATTTGCACCTAAATCCGGCCTTCCTTTACTGATAGTATTGCTTGCGCTTAAAAGCTACTACGATTTTCATACAGATGCTGAGTCTTCAGCTTCCGCTGAGCCGTTTGATGGTTTGCTCTTGGAGGATGAATATCGAAGTATAATGCCCCGCTACGGCTATAAAGTAAGTAAAAATCTGCACGATACCTTGAAATCATTTGCATATGCATCTGACTCAGGCACTGAAAGAATCACCTATTATGTCTGCGCTCTTGGAGGCACTCAGCCCGGTAAAAAAGATTATCACAGAGCGTGGTTTTTAAACAGTATTCCCAATAAGAACCTGCGTTTTTTATATGAAGATGAAAGAGAAGGCTTAACCCCGGTGAAAAGAGATATAATTGAACGCCTCTGGGAAAATGGTATTGTAAAAGAAACCAAGCTGCTTGAGTCAGTACCAGAAAGGACTTATGTAATCGGAAGTCTTTTGGGTGGGAAGAAGCTTGAGAAGGGGAAAGGGATCCCGCAAAAGGGATCGGAAAAAGTATCGCTTACGTGGCGGGAGCTTTATCGGTTTGCCCTAATGCGATCTACGTGTTTTGATGGACCTTTTATTGAGTTGGAGGCGGAGTCTGAAGCAGATATTGCAAAGCTTAAGAAGGAACAAAATGGAGGCAGGAAAAGAATGCAAGTACCTTTTCCTGACCTTGCTTCAGACAGTGAGCGGAAAGCAACAGTTGTACGAAAGATTCTGAGTCAGTACAAAAACATTTTACTTGTTGGAGTGGCAGGTGCCGGGAAGACTACCGTAGCCAACCGCTTTATATGGTCACATTTAAACCTTGATACTCAAAACTTGGACGCCACTGATAACCGTTATGGGTTCCTTATTAACGCTAGGCACTTACCCACTGATCCGTGTATTTGTCCTCCGGAACAACTTCTACAAGATTCCATAAAAAAAGAAATAGAATCGCAACTCAACCTAGAAGACTTGCATCGCTGGGAATACATTGATGAAAAAAAACTCAAATCAACAGAACAAATAGCTCAGGAAATAGCTGCTACAGCGCGAAAGGATTTGGAAAAACAAAAGTTTGGGTCAAATTTCTTGATAGTTATTGATGGTTTAAATGAAATTCGTGGTGTTCACGCACAATCGATCCAACTATTCATAAATCATTTTTCAAAAACCCAAGCAAAAATAGTCCTTACTTCCCGTCCTTGGCTCTCCATTGATCCTCCTGAATCTTTCCGCAGTTTCAATATCCAATCACTTGGCGAGGAGCAGATAAAAGCATATCTCAGTAGCTGTCTTCCCAAAATGGGAAAGCAAATTTACGACAATCATATTGCGAGTATCCCACGAATATTGTTGCTTGCGAAAAACCCCTTTTTCTTGTCTCTTATAGTTCAAATGCTTTTTAAACAGGGTCATATCCAGCTAAACCCTTTGCCGGCACAGATTATACAGGACTTCATAAGTTTAGTTTTAGATCGAAAGGCAGGCAATGAAAAGGCGGTTATCCCTTTTATAGATTCTGGTATTCGTGACCGTTTTCTCGAACAGCTGGCAGTTCGAATTATCTCGAGGCGGATAAATAGAAAAGCTGCTTTTATCCGTTATCCTCACGATATGGAAGATCTCCCAACTGGCAACCATCCTCTGGACATGCTTATACACTCATGCGAGGTACAAAGATTAATAGAGGTCTTTCCTACCAGTTCAACTTCTTTCTGCGTCAGATTCACGCATGATTATTTTCTTTACTTTTACGCTGCGTGCCACTTAGCCCACCTTCCTCCAGAGAAGCTTCTAAAAGATCTAATAGATTTCGTTGAATACGTTGAATGGGATATCCCATTGTGCTTTTTCCTGCAAACACGAGAAGAATTTGTATTAAATGAGGAGTTTATCCGAGAATTACTGAAATTTGATGAGGAACTTTCTTTGGCATGCGCAGCAGGTGCCAACTTAACTGCAAATGAGGTAAAAGCACTTTTACCAGCGTTAGCTTCCGTAAAGTCTAACAGATTTTTTTCCCCCATACCAAAAGAAATCGTGGTAACAAATTGGACAACCATTGGTGTATTGCTCAGCAAATTAACACCACAGGAAGCCAAGGTTTACTCTATGCAGTCAGAAGAAATAAGAGAGGCATATCTGGTCAACATTCCCTTGATTTGGAAAACCAACCCGCTTGAAAAAATAAAAGAACATTTTATAGAAGAAGACAGTAGGCCTTTCACGCTTTGCTTTGCCATTAGCCAAATCCATTCCGAGGAAGCGTTGCAACTGCTACTGCAGATGGTAGATGCAAGTGTCCTGTCTTTCTATCCATCAAGGTTTTTAATTGATATTTTGGGCCGACTTAACTGGAACGTTTCTCGCTTATGGGAATACGCGACAAACGACAATCGAAAGCAGTTTATCGCTACTTCGATCGCTCGTGCCTGTAAACCATGCGAAGAGGATATTCCTTTATTGAAAAGTTTACTCCAACAAGAGGATGCTTGTGTTGTTGAAAACGCTGCCGTGCTGTTAATAGATTTGTTGGGTAATAAAGCTCTTCCCCTCATTGAAAAGCCTTTGCTCAAAATGCGCCAACGCAATCATACGTTTTTCATTTTGGATCACGTTCTTGGGGATCTTGGCACGAAAGAATCTGAGAAACTTCTTTTAAAACCATTCGCTGATGAAAATGATTTAATAAAAGAAAAGGAAGGTAATAGTATCTGCTCAATGAGAAATATCGGAGATGATATATTATCAGGGGGAAGAGAAAGTCTTATAGGGATTGCTGTTAGTTGCCCATCCAAAACTATTCTAAAAAAAATGTTACAAAGAGCACTCTCTTTTCCGAAATTGCTTTCGCCATTTTCATTTACAGAGAAAGGAGGTGTTCAAGAAGCAACTCAGGATTCTGTTCCTATACCAAAAGATTCTGTGCATAAAACATTAGATTTTCTTGAAGCTTGGCCGGGCCAATCCAGTCCCTTGAGTTGTTTGAAAGAAGAGTTTTCTTCTTGGGAGAGTACGCATAGATTATTGGCAGGGTGCTTGGGTGATCAGGAACAAAGGGCCTATATTACTGGCACCCTTAGAAAAGCGGCAAAGAATAACTGGTATAATCATGAGATAAAAGAACTGCAGAATAGAGTGGTTTTTCATAACAGAAAAATGATGGCTACCCTCCAATTTTTAGAAAAATGTAGCGATCATGGACAC
>PUNP01000317.1 GCA_003551785.1 Candidatus Brocadiaceae bacterium
CGATGGTGGCTTCCATGGCAACCGACGTATCTTTGGGGAACTGTTCAAAAAAAACCGCAACATCCTGTTCGTCTTCATGATAGAGACGTTTTCGCATAAGTATATCACCTTCTTGATCGAGAACACATGCTTCCGTATACTTGCGATGCAAATCCAAACCGATATAATACTGCATAGGGCTGCCTCCTCCTTAAAAAAGGTTAACGTTTTAAAATGCACAGGTACGTCTAAAACATTATACCACGGAGCTGGCAGCCTTTCATCACATTATCTACCAAGAATTATTCGTCCGGAGGAATCATATGAAACCAGCAAAAATTGATTGGCAGGTGGCGTCCACAACGGCGTTAGAGAATCATCAGCAAAGCCGCAGGTTGTATTTTTTCAGTGAAACCTTGCCGGAGAGTGCACGTAATCTCCGTCACGTATACTCACCCGTGGAAAAACACGGGGTTATATTTGAAGGGGATGCTCCCTGGGAGGAAGCCGTTGGCTCGTTCTGCAGCACCATTATTCGTCTTGAAAACGGCGGGTATCGCCTTTATTATTCTGTGCGGAGCCGAGGAGAAAAGGGCGGCAGGCGGATGGCAGTTGCCGAATCCGATGATGGGGTAACCTGGAAACGCACTCTTCTGGGACAGGATCAGTGGGAGGGCCGGGATACTAACCGGATAGTTCTTGCCGGCATCCCTGGAGATAAAAACAACAATCGTCAGGATTATGTTGCACAACCCCAGGTCCTGAGACTTGCTGATGGTCGTTGGCGGATGTATTACTGGCATCATCAGCATGGTTGGGGGCAAGGTCCTGAACCTTATACCGTAGCTGAAAGTGAAGATGGTCTTCATTGGCATGTTCCGGCTTTCCACCGCCCGGCACTCAATAAACATACCGTTCATCAGGATGCCAAAAGGGATCCCGCTTCAGTCAGTGAGGAATATCTCTTGCGAGAAAAACAGCGGCGTACTAATGATGCCAACTATGTCTACTGGAGCCCACGTTCTGGTTGTTATGAACAGTTTTCTCAGTACTTTCTTAAGGCGCGCAGGGAGCGCCGGGTGGAAAGAGACAATAATCCTGACTATAATCGGATGATTCAGCGTCGGGTCAGCAGTGACGGGTTAACCTGGAGTTCTCCTGAACTGGTTGTTCAGGCTGATAATCGAGATCCTCTGGACCAGCAATTCTATTATTTATCCGTACAATACCATGAAGACTGGCTGATAGGTTCTATTGGTCACTATCGGACGGCAGAACAGGTCATGGATTTGGAGCTGGCTTTCAGTCGGGACGGGCGTTCGTGGGAACGCCCTCTTCGCGGCGGATGGATTCCACGCGACCCAGATGGGCGAGATGCCGGGATGATCCAGGGTCCTAATGCATGGATTGATCAGGGTGATCACTGGTTATGTCTTTATACGGGCAATGTTCGCAAGCATAACCAAAGCAATCGTAAAGATATTCCTCCAAGTTGTATTATGGCGGCTACCTGGGCTAAGCACCGCTTTGTTGGTTTGCGTGCTGAGCGTGTCCCCGGTGGATTCCTCACACCTGTATTTTTCCCTCATTCTGCTGAAATCACATTGGATGGAGATATTCGTGGTTGGCTGCGGGGTGAGCTTTGCGATGCCTGGGGAAGGAAGCGTGAAGGCTATGGGTTTGATAACAGCATCGTCATTCATGGAGATAATTCTGATCATGTCCTTCGCTGGCATGATCATTCAAGCAGAGAATTCTGTTACGACCCTGTACGCCTCCGCCTTGAATTTGCTGATGCAGATGTATATGGAGTATCATTTTAATAAAACTAGCAACTTGAAGGAATACCATAATTTTGAAAAAGAATATGGCGACAGAATCTGTAGTGCACCTCGATATAGTGGGCTTGAGACGAAAGAAGGAAGCCCGGATTACAGGCACTATTCATACTCCTTTTGCTATACAAATTATCACAAGTTTAATTCTCCAAGGTCATATAGATCATGATTATAAGATTTAGTCCGGCCCCAATAGATTTAACAATAGATTTCAATAGACCTCTATCTCGATCGGACCCCAATAGACCCAAAATGATAGCCTGAACCGACGTAATATTATCACTAATGAAGGAGAAAATCATATGATGCATCAACCGGAAGAACAGACGCTTTTTGAAGGCGGCATTGACGGCTGCCATACGTATCGCATACCTGCTCTGATCAATGCGTCTAACGGCGACCTGCTGGCTTTTTGCGAGGGACGTCGCGACAGCTCCAGCGACTTCGGGCAGATCGATCTGCTGATGAAGCGCAGCTCGGACGACGCCCGCACATGGAGCGGGCAGTCTGTGATTGCCACTGAACCTGGCATGACCTGCGGGAATCTATGTCCCGTCGTCGACAGCGCAACGGGTGAGGTTCTGATGCTGTTCTGTAAGAACCGGGCCGATACCGGGATGCAAGAGATTCTCCGTGGCGAGGCGGAACGCACCGTGTGGATAACCCGCAGCTCCGACAGCGGTCAGACCTGGTCCGATCCGGCGGAAATCACACCACAGGTCAAGAAGAATGTATGGAGCTGGTATGCCACCGGGCCGGGTCATGGTATTCAGCTCTCCGGCGGCCGGCTTATCATCCCGTGCGACCACAAGACATACGCGGGGTTTCCTCACGACAAGCCACGGCTGGGTTCGCACCTCATCTACAGCGATGACCATGGTGAAAGCTGGCGTATCGGAGCGATATTAACTTTGCCGGGGAATGAATGCTACGCTCTGGAAGGAGACGATGGCAGCGTTTATCTGAACTGCCGTACGATGACGGAACACGGCGTGCGGAGCTACGGCATCAGCCGTGATTCCGGGCTGTCTTTCATCGAGGAAGGCTTCCACGATGAACTGGGTGAATCGAGCGCCGGATCGGGGTGTCAGGGCAGTCTGCTGAAACTTCCCGCGCGGGACGACGATCACCGTTCACTTTTTCTTTTCTGTTCGATATACTCTTTTGTTCATCCTACAACTAACGAAAAGGATCGGCGGCGGCTCACGCTCCACGTCAGCAGCGACCGGGGGCGGTCATGGCGGGAGTGCCGAGTCCTTTGCGAAGGACCGGCCGCTTACTCGGACCTGGCCCTCACCGCCGGTGGCTCCGTCCTGTGCCTGTATGAAACAGGTGCAAACAGCTATCGTGAAAGGCTGGTGTTGAGTCGCTTTTCTCCTGAATGGCTCCTTGAAGGGCAGAATACAGGCGCTTAAAATAATCACATCGACATTTTTTTGTCGATGTGCGAAAAAATTAACGAAAACGACAAATATCCAATAACCAATGTCCAAGCAGCGGAAACTCCAAATAAAAAATTAGTCGCGTATCAAAAAGGGGACTAATTCTTTTTCAAGTTCTTTTTTGAAAAAGAATTAGACGCTAACCAATAATCCAGAGGAAAAAAGTCAATGAAACCGATCAATATAGGAACGCGACGTGAACTGATGGTGGATGATTATTTGCTGGAAAATCTTTCGGGAGATGCCCAACTGCTGCTGCATAACCCGGCTCCGCAAGAGATCGTTTTTCCGAACCGGCCCGAACCGGTCATCCATGAGAAGGGCCGCGGACTCCGCGCAGGTCATGCCTACATGACCGTTTTTCAGGATGGTGACCTGTACCGTATGTATTACGGTATGCACCGATATCCCGAAGGGCTGAAAGGGCCGAAAACCCGATTCTATCACTATGCCGAAAGCCGGGATGGTATCCGATGGGAGACTCCCAGCCTGGGGCTTTTCGAATACGAAGGCTCGACCGATAATAACATCATCTGGAGTGAACACCGCCAGGATGCTTTCGATGCCCACAGTTTTTCACCATTTCGTGACGATAGCCCCGGATGCCCTCCGGAACACCGGTACAAGGCGATTGCCTACACTCGTATCGATGGTCGCAAGGGGTTATGCACCCTCAGCTCGCCTGACGCGATACATTGGTCGCGGCTCAGTCCCGATTTTGTTATTGTCGACGGCGCTTTTGATTCACAGAATCTGGCCTTTTGGGACTCAGAAAATGATGTCTATCGCGCCTATTGGCGCGATTTTTTCACCGGGGCGGAGGGGCGGCGCTGCCGTGGCATCAAAACCGCTACCTCCGAAGACTTCTTACATTGGAGTGAAGCCGAATGGCTCTATTATCCCGGCTCCTCCCCTGAACAGCTTTACACCAACCAGGTCATCCCCTATTTCCGCGCTCCTCATATTCTGCTGGGCTTACCGACCCGCTACGTGGCCCGCCCTGATTCGGAAGCCATTGACGGCTTGCCTGAGCCTGAACGAAGAAGGTCGGTGATGGAAAAAACAGAAAAAACCAGGCTCGGCACCGATCTGACCGACACCCTCTTCATGTCCAGCCGCAACGGCGTTGACTTCAAACGCTGGGACGAGGCTTTCATCCGTCCCGGACTGCGGAACCAAGACAGCTGGTTTTACGGTGATATATACGCCAACTGGGGTATCGTCTCCACCGCTTCGCCGATCGAAGGAGCACCGGACGAACTGACGTTTTATGTCTCCGAAGGCAACCGGCGCGAACACAACAGTAAAGTTTTCCGTCGGTATACACTGCGGATGGACGGGTTTGTCTCGGTCAACGCCTCGCGTCGGGGCGGTGAAGTTGTAACTCGCCCCATCGTTTTCGAAGGGGATAATCTGACGGTTAACTTTTCAGCCTCGGCCGCCGGCGACATTCGTGTGGAACTGCAGAACATCCACGGCGTTCCTATACCCGGATTTACGCTTGAGGATAATGTGGAATTGCTCGGCGATGATCTGGAACGCAGGGTGAGATGGAAAGACAATCCGGATCTCGCCGCTTTGAAGGGCGTTCCGGTGCGTCTACGTTTTCAGCTTGCCGACGCCGATCTTTATTCGTTTCAATTTAACCAGAAATCAACATGATACCGGATTAAGGTAACTTCAAGTTTATAGGATAAGTGTAACATGAAAATGATCAACCCTTATAATAAAGGCTTTTTTGAAAAACAATGGTTTAAAGGCGATCTCCATATACACAGTGATCGCAGTGACGGCCGAGCATCCGTACCGCAGATTATGCAGCGGCTGCGGGAGTGCGGATTCGATTTTGCCGCCATAGCCGATCATGACCGCTACTCCCCACCCGATGAGCAGGAATCGCCCATTCTGATCGGTAACAGCGAAATGCGCGGCGCCGAGGGAGGCGACGTACTGACGCTGTTCGCCGAAGTAAACAACGCACCCGGAGCGAGCGTGCAGGATTTAATCGACCAAACGCGCGTCAATGACGGCCTGCCCGTGCTGGCTCATCCTAAAATTGGTGAATTCGGAACAACCAAGTATCATTGGGCCTATCCATGTCATGAGCTGATCGGCAAATATCATGGCTATGTCGGGATGGAAGTCTATACGCACAATGTCGGCAGCGGTTTTCAGACAGCCATCGACCGGTTCGATGCCGTATGGATAGCACATTGCCGCCAATCACAAGAACCGTTGTCGATCTGGGGGCTGGCCACCAGTGATGCACATGATCTGGATCGCATCACACCGAATGTAGGGATTCTTGTATCTGCGGAAGAATGCACGGTTCCGGCTCTGCAAATCGCTATTCAGCAAGGCCGCTTTTATTCCCTGGCCGGCTCTAAGGCCCGTTTCACCGACATCTGCGTCGAGGGTAATCTATTGCATATAAAGGCTGAAAATGCCAAAATGGTCAGAATTAGGGGGTTCCGGCCCAAAAGTAAGAATATGGGGGACCGTACCAACCTTGCCGTAGAGTGGTACGGTGAAGAGGATAATGTCTCTTGTGAATATGAGATCACAGGTGAGGAAGGATTCTTGCGGGCGGAAGCTTCGGATCGGAACGGCAATTTTATATACGCGAACCCTATACAGATAACCGGATAATATATGAAACCCATATTATATGAAACGCATGTGCATACACCGCTATGCGGGCATGCCAATGGACATATCGATGAATATGCGGCTGTTGCTCAGCAGCGCGGTTTCCGCGGTTTATATGTCACAGAACATTGCCCGATGCCGGATTCGTATTCTCATCAGGGCCGTCTTAGCCGCGGTCATATGGACGAATACGTTCAGATGGTGAATAAGGCAGCCGAGGAATGGGGCGGCCGCATGGACGTGCTGCTCGGGATCGAGTGCGACTGGCTGCCGGGGATGGAACAGTGGCTGGAAAACCTCCTGGGAAAAGCTGATTTCCATTACGTGCTCGGTTCGATTCATTCCAATATTAAGGATTATCAGGAACGGTTTTCCAGTGGTTCTCCACTGGATATCCAGGTAAACTATTTCAAACTGCTCGCTCAGGCGGCCGAGACCGGCCTCTTTGATGCGCTGGCGCATCCGGACCTGATAAAAAATCAGACCGCCGACGACTGGCAGATTGATCGCCTCCTACCCCATATTGAATCCTGCCTGGACCGAATCGCTGCCACCGGCGTTGCGCTGGAAATGAACACGCATATCGAAAAGAAACCGATCAAAGAATACCTTCCCTCCGCCGAGATATTGACGCTCATGCAAGAGCGCGGTATCCCTGTGATACCCGGTGGAGACGCGCATGAACCGGGACGGGTCGGACAGTATTTTCCCGAGGCGCTCCGCCTGCTGAAAGAGACCGGTTACGAAACGGTATCACATTACCTTAAGCGACGGCGCTATGAGGTGCCCATCGACCAGGCGCTGGAGAGCCTGACTTTCAAATCGCTGGAGAACTCCGCATCGGAACTTGTGTTTGGGGGAGATATGCCTTACCTTCGGAAACAATCCGAATCATCGCTCAGTGTGATGTCGTATAACATACTCTACAAACACGACACAAAATGGGGAAAGGATTACCGCTGGCCTATACGGTCGCGCGAGGTGTTCGCGCTGGTGCGTCGCTACATGCCCGATCTTATCGGTCTTCAGGAAGTGACTGACATCCAGCTAAAGCAGCTCAGGGCAGCGCTGCCGGAATATCGGAATGCCGTGTGTTGGGGTAATGAAGAAGGCGAAAAAATGCTTCCTAACCGCAACGCTGTGTTTTATCGCCAGGATCGACTCCGTATGCTGCGATCGGGTTGGCGCTGGCTGGCATGTCCGGAAACTGAAGCCGCAGAATTGTCTGAACCGCCCTCACCGGAGACCACGCCGGGCTGTGCGGACCGGCACGGCGTATGGGCTGTCTATGAAGACCGCGTGAACGGTTGTGTTTTTTTTCATATAAATATCCACTGGCCTACGGGCCGCTACAGGGAAACGCATCCTCTCTGTGCCGATGCGATGGTGAAGATCATGGACGATCTTGCCGATGGTTTGCCGCAAATTGCCACCGGCGACTTCAACAATCGGGAAAACCTTCTGCACGTTCGGAACCTGGCCGATGCCAGGAAAACATCGCTTCAACCGCCGTCGGGTCCAACAGGGAGCAAAGTCAACCGCTCGACACACGAGGTGGGGGACGGCAAGAGCATAGATCATATTCTTGTCAGCCCGGAAATACAGGTGGATAATTTCCTGACCATCGATGACCGTGTCGAGGAACGCTATCCCTCCGATCATCTGCCTATACTGGCTTCCATCGGTCGAAAAGGTGAAGAACGGACAGAATAAACTCAATTATTATTTTTTAAAAGGGAGAATCCAATGAACCAGATAAGTATTCAAGCAGTATTTTTAGACAGGGACGGAACCATGGGTGGGTCAGGCCAAAGCGAAGTTCCCCGGGAATTTTCTTTTTACAATGGCACCAAAGAAGCTGTCCGACGTCTTAAAGACAAGGGGTTGTATGCCTTTGCCCTGACAAACCAGGCCGTTGTGGCACGGGGAGAGGCAACGCTGGAGCAGATCAGATCACAACTGATGAGCTGCGGCATTGACGATGCCTATATATGTCCGCATGATGAAAAAGATGACTGTGCATGCAGGAAGCCCAAGCCGGGTATGCTGCTGACCGCCGCCCGGGAAAAAGGACTGGACATGGCCCGGTGCGCTGTTATCGGTGATTCCGCCAAGGATATTATTGCCGCCCACAGAGCGGGAGCGGTAAAGATACTTGTCAGAACCGGATCCGGCGAGGACGCGGCCAGGGAACTTGAGGGCAGCCGCCCGGATATTGTTCCCGATTACATTGCCGATGACCTTCCGGATGCCGTGAACTGGCTGCTGGCTGGAAATACTTTTAGCCCCTACACGGAAGAGGATATAAGGAATAGATTATCTGTCTCCACCTGCACGGATTTGTTGACACCGATCATTATCCGCCGTTCGTAGAAGGTGACGGCATTCAATGGGCCGAACTGTTCCGTCAGCTGTATACAATCGGCTACGGTGGCCTCTTCAACTTTGAGTCGAAAGGGAAAGCTTTCCATGATAATACCTTGGGAAAACTTTCGCAGGTTGCCCACAACATCGTCGAAAGTTGTAAGTCCTGAGACTTGAAATTGGATATTAAGTCTCCGGTATATCAGTATTCCATCGGGAAAGGGCAAGGTGATGATATCGTAAACGTGGTTCACTGTGGAATGGACCACTAGGTATTTACATAAAAACATTAGAGGAGGATCGAATATGTGTTGTACAGCCCCCCAAACGCGCCGGCAGCGGATGCAGGCGGTTTTCTCGGGAGCGACGCTGCCCGTGCCCCCTGTCAGTATCAGGATAAATCTCTGGTACCAGGATGCCGTAAGCCGCGGCACTCTGCCGAAGGATTGGTCAGGCGATACCGTTGCCGACATTGAAGACCGACTCGGTTTCTGCCGTTCGGCCCGCTGGCGGGCGCGGCCGCGTCTTGTATTCCCCGGCAATACAGTAAAAGAATCGGATCAAGGTGATCAGCATATCACCCGCTATGACTTTCCCGGCGCGGCTCTAAAAAAGGTCGAGCAAAAAACGGTGGAACAGGCGCGGGCCGGGATGCGGGGCACTACTGTCAGGTATCCGGTGAACGATAAAGCTTCGTGCAGTGCCCTGCTGAAAGCCATGGAAAACGCCTGGCTGGAAGCCGATCTGGCTGGATTGGCTGATTTTGACAGGGAGGTTGGCGACGCCGGGCTGCCGCTGCTTATTCTCGGCTCCTGCCCCGCGCATGCGCTGATGCTCGATTGGTTCGGTTATCAGAACTTTTTCTATGCACTGGCCGATTATCCTGAAATCCTGATTGAATTAATTGCCGCCTTTGAAACGATATACCGACGTGACCTGTGGGAACCGGCGCTGCGAACCCCGGCGGAGCTTATCATGCACGGCAATCATCTCGCTGATGCTACGACCCCGCCGCCGCTGTTCCGCCGGTTTTTCCTGCCTTATTTTCAGCATTTCAACGCCCGCGTGCATGAGGCCGGGAAAAAAGCGTTGTGGCACGCCGACGCTCAGATGGGCACCCTTCTGGAGCTGGTTCTGGAGGCCGGCTTCGACGGCGCCGACTGTCTGGCCACGGCGCCGCTGGTGAAACAGACAATGGCCGATTACGATCAAGTCTGGCAGAACAGGATAGTGAAGTGGGGCGGACTGCCCGGCACCCTGTTCAATCCGGAAATTCCGGAAACGGAATTTCTTAAACATGTTGAGGCTTTGCAGTCATTTACTCGCGACAGGTCCGGCTTCATCATCGGCGCTTCGGACAACGTCATGCCCGGCGCCTGCTGGAAACGGATCAAAATGCTGAGTGATGCTTTTCCTTTCGAAAGCGAAGCGTTGAATTTTTAATGTGATATCAAGGAGGAAAATAGAATGATGACGGAGCAAACCATGACCTGGAAAGGCTCTACCGACCTGTCGGCCCTCCGGGGCAAACCGGTTTATGTCCGTTTCTTCCTGCGTAACGCGACCCTATACACGTTTAAAGTAACCGGCACAGGGCACGGTGGTGATAACGTAAACGTGGTTCACTGAATATTTTTACTTTAATTGTGATTTTCTTGACTGTTCCAGATTATATTGTTATACTTCTCAAATTCTATTATTTGGTTAATCTTAACTAAAAAAGAGGTTATGATGGGTGTGAAAGTGGAAGGTAGATGCGGAGAGAGTGTGGTTGAGTTCAATATTAATGGTATGAAAAAGCAACAACCGATCAGGATCAGGGGCAGTGTCTTTAACCAATTTGCGGTTGAGGGAACCTGGTTGCGCGCCAATTTTCATTGCCATCTGGCCCGTGTGAAAGAGGATCCACAGTGGCCGGTTACCGCATTGGAACACTACAAAGCGCTCGGTTATGATGTTGTTGGCGGTATGTGCCATGACAGGATTATCGTGCCCGATCCGGTGGACGGGATTATAGTTATGCCGGGCGCGGAGGTGTCTTGCGGCGGCCATCTTCTGGGGATCGGCATCGAATCGATACCGGAAGGAAAGAAGGAAGGTGAGCGGATAGAAACTATATCGGAGATGGTCCGCGCGATCAGTGATTGCGGTGGTATAAGCGTTCTGGCGCACCCTTTTAAATCGGCTTACACCTGGAATGAACTGGGCGCCTTCTGCGATGCGGGCCTTGACGGAATTGAAGTTGTGAATTCGAATGTGCGCGGCAAAGGCGCCGACTCTGGCAGAGCGGATCAACTCTGGCATAACCTGCTGCGTGAGGGACGGTTGCTGATAGCCATCGGCAATGATGATGCACACGGTCCGCACGAGGATATCGGGCCGAGCGGATGGGGAGGAATACCACATATCGGCTTCACCGGCATTCTGGTCAAAGACCGCTCCCGGGAAGGTGTCGTTGATGCGTTGCGCGCGGGCCGCACTTATGCGTCTGAAGGTCCAGAGATACGTTCGGTCAGCATCGACGGCGAGGGTCTGATGACGGTGCGATGTTCGCCCTGCGTTGCCTGCCATTTCCGTTCGGTCGGAGGTAGTTGGGGCGGCGCCAGCAGTTTCCCGGAAGACGGCAGCCCGGATGCCGGCGAGTTTACATTTGATTTCGCACAACAAGGATATAGGGTCAGCGATTATATGACAGTGGTTTTGCAGGACGTGCACGGTCGACGGGCATGGTCGAGTCCCGTTAAAACGGTGGTTGATTTTGAAGAAGTGAACTAATTATTTGTTAGGTGCTTAACCTGGTCAATCCAACATTTTTTTGTCGTTTTGAGCCTGATGCACAAAACGGTAAATCGCGAAAATCAATACGACATATAGGACGTATGAGACGTATAGGACACAACATGTTGACGCTGGCGCGTATTGTGTGCTGGAAAAGAAAAAAGACAAATATCCAATGATCAATATCCAATGTCCAAGGAAAGGAAATTCAAAATTCAAAATGACAAGTTTAAATAAATTACATTGCTTAAAATCATAAATATTAAAAATCAATGGATGGTAGCTGGCCTATACTGACCGCAGTGCCAAGCCGGCAGCCATTGCTTCCACGGGTACAAGCCCCGTGGAGGTTTGATCACTTCGTTAAGATTTCCCCCCACGGGCCTTGTGCCCGTGGCTTGCATGACTGACTATCAGAAAAAAACAACGCCAACAACAGCAGACTCCACGGGGCTTGTCCCCGTGGTTATCATGATTGGTTTAAAATCAGTGAAAAATTACGGAGGATACCTATGTTGTCTGAAGGAGGAGTTCAGTTCGAGCTTGACGGACCGAAGGTAGATACGCGATGGCCGGTTTCTTTTGGGGTGCCTTTCGCTGAAGGTGAACTCAGCGATACCGATACTTTGGTTCTGCAGGATGCCGGAGGGAAGTATGTGCCACTGCAAACTGATACGAAGGTGAGGTGGCCTGACGGGAGCATCAGGTGGCTGCTTCTCGATTTTATAGCGGATATGGGTGCGCGGGAACGGACATTCCGGCTGCTTAAGGGCAAACCACGCCGAAATGGTGTCCCCGGAATTTCGGTGGAAGAGAAACTTGATGGTATCGTCGTTGCATCGGGCGGCTGTTCCGCTGTGATACCCTATAATGGTTCGGGAACCCTGGAGAATGTCGAAGTAGAAAAGTCCGGTAAAATATTGAACTCCACCTACTCGACCGTTGTTGAAGCTGACGGCGCCGTTCATGACCATGGTGCGCCGTATAAAGTCATGATGGAGACGTTGGGAGAGCAGCGAGTTACCGTTCTGGGCGAAGGTTATTTCGAATCCCGGGGCGAGAGCGTCTTTAAGTATGAAGTGCGAACGCAGTTTTTTGCCCATTTGCCGTTGGTCAAGATCGTTTACACGGTGGTGAACGAATGCGATGATAACGCCGGGCGCTTTCTTTCTCATATAGATTTCGGACTGCAACTGTCGGCAGCCCCTGCCTTATCGTTCATTTCCCGCCCGGGCGGCAGGGTGAAGCAGTTGTCTTCGAAGCAGTATAGTGTTGATGGAATGATTCAGGACGGTCGCTATCCGGGTTGCGTGGCTGTGGATGGAGTGCTGACCGGTATGATGAAGGATTTCTGGCAGAGATATCCTTCATCGATCGGTGGGGACGGCCAAAATCTGAAATTCGGTATGCTTGCGTCGGATGAAGACGACGGTGGGATGCTATTCGCACAGGGCGAGGCCCAGAGCCGTGAAATGTGGCTCTGGTTCGGGGATAATGCTCCTTCAGAGCGTGATATGGCCGAGTTGGTGCAGCACAGGCCGCTTCTGCTCACTTCTCCTCAAAGAATGTGCGATACCAGGGCTTTCGGCGACCTGGCCCCTGTGGATAAGGGGAAGAATTCGGCGTTTGAGAAGGGCGTGGAGGAGGGATTTGAAGAGGCGCTTCGCACGCGTGAAGAGCGTGAGGAGTATGGTTTCCGCGATTACGGCGACAGCCGCTATGACGCCATGCCGCGTGGGTGGCTGAACAATGAATATGATTGGGGCCATGCTTACCTGCTTCAGTTTGCGCGTTCCGGTGACCGTCGTTACTGGGATTTTGCCGAAGGCCGCGTCAGGCATATGATGGATACTGATATTATCCACTATAAAACGCCGCCCGAGGGCAGGCTGATCGGCGCTCCGCATGCACACAGTACAGACCATACAGCCGGCGGGGTGGATATAGGGCATTCGTGGCTGGAAGGGCTTTTCGACCTGTGGGTTCTGTCCGGTGATGAAAGGGCCGGGCGGCATGGCAGGGCGATGGCCGATTTTTATGTCGGGTGTGTAGGCAATGTGGCGGGACAGCGATATAAAAGCCGTCCGGGCGGACGACGGCCCGGCTGGGGACTTATCGGCCTGATGTATGCCTATGAGTTTACACGGGATGAAAGATACCTGGAGGCGGGGCGACAGATCGTGAAGACCTGTGCGCGTGAACAGGTCGGCTCGGGGGCATGGAAGTATCCGATCGGCGGGGTTGATGACCCGCTTTGCCAGATAGGCAAGACTTTCATGGTGGCCCTTACACTCAGGGGGCTGATGCGTTTTCACAGCTTCACCGGCGATGGACTCGCCCTGGAACTGCTCCTGAACGGACTCGATTGGGCGGTTGATTACATGTGGGACGAGGAATCCGCCGGTTTTCGCTATACCGATGATCCCCATGGCGATTTCAAAACATCCCCGGGTTCCTCTTGCAGCCACATACTGGATTCCCTGGCGTATGCGGCGCGCCATACGGGGGATGAGCGTTACAACTACGTCGCGGCCCATACGTGGAGGGAGTGGCTCAAAGACGTTGAGTCTTCTTCAGAAATAAAACCATCTCAGATGAGGCATACTCTACATTATGTTCCTCATCATGAAGATGTATCTGAATATCCGGGTTGTTTCCCGATGAAATCACTCTCCAAACCCGTCAAGCCCTTTATACGGGATATCGCTTTTATGGATGACCGAAGGGGGGTGGCCGTTGGCCTTTACGGGAAATTGCTGACCACTGAGGACGGCGGGTGTTCCTGGGTGGTGAGTCAATCCGAGCACGACAGCCACCTGTTTACAGTGGATGTAACGGACGGTGGGCTGGGGCTTGCCGCCGGTGTCGGTCCGGATTTGCTGGCTACCACTGACGCCGGTGAGAGTTGGGAGCGGCGCCGGTGCCTCAATGTATCAGGGCGGAACCGGCACTACGATCTGAAGATGGTCGATGACAAAAATGGATTCTTGGGCGGCAACGGCCACATATGGATGACTGGTGACGGCGGTCGTTCGTGGACTGATCTGTGGGATGTGCGGCGCGACGGCCGCTGGGACAAAGTGGTGAAAGTGCTTTCAATCCATCCGTTAGGATGTGATAAGCTATGGGCGGTTGGAAGTATGAACATGGCAATGACGATGAGCATTACGGACGGCGAGGTCGTTGTCGAAAGGCAGGGATTCAAGCATCCCCCGATATGTCTGTGTGTAGAGTTTCTCGATGAACTCTGTGGGGTCATTGGCTGTCAGGACGGGAGTATCTGCCGAACTGTCGATGGCGGGCGGAGCTGGGAGACGATCCGTGCGGCGGAGAATGGTATATATGACATTGAATTCTGTGATAAAGAAACCGGCTATGCCGTCGGCGAAAACGGCCTGATGCTCGTTACCGGCGACGGGGGAGAGTCCTGGAAACAACTGGATACCGGGGCTTCGGAATGCCTGCGGGCGCTGCATGTCTTTGATCCGGACAACGTTATTGTCGGCGGAGACGGGGGTTGTCTCATACGTTCAGGCGATGGCGGCTACAGCTGGGAAACCGCTCATATTGGGTGAAATCCTGCTGTTTCAACATGTACACTGATCCGGTTAAATATCCCTTCAGGGGATATTTGTCATGCCAACAGGGTTCAACTGAGGGTTTGTATTCGATGAAATGTTCAACGAACCATACCCATCCTCTGACTATTTCTCCCGGCGCAGTTTTGCCAATACTGATAATCGGCCTCTTCCCAGTCGAACCAGCGGGCGCCGCCGTCGGCATGCACCTGGTTGAGACCCAGGCGGGAGCGGTGCGAAGTGTCTATGTATGAGAATCTGTAGTCGTCGACGGCATCAATTCGCCAGTCAAAACGCCTTGTATCCCAGTCGTGCATGGCATCCATAACTAACGGCTGCTCACTCGGTGGCAGCAGCGTTTGAGTGTTGTTACGGGAACTGGTGGATTCAGAGCGGCGGTCGGTAATCTCGCGCCCGGCCCAGTTGATATTGACGGTAGGAGCGCTCAGCGGGCTGGAAAGCCTGCGCCAGCCGAACCAGTGATCATTACTGTGGCCGGTATTATAATAATCTCCGTATCCGAACGCGACACTGTAGGACGTAACAATGCCTAAACTGTTGACTCGATTTCCCGGGGTGCTGTCGGGTGCTGCGGGGCATCGGAAAATAGTGGTGTTCGGCCAGTAAGACGCCTGGGCGCTCTCATCGGCAATGAAGGCATTAAACCTTCTGGTTATCCTTTCCAACCCGTACCCGTTGTTGTCATTGGCGTAGAAATGAAAGGTAAGGGATATCAGCCTGACATTGTTCATGCAGCTAAGATTCAATGCTGACACTCTCGCCGATTCGAGAGCAGGCATCAGCATGGCTGCCAGAATAGCTATGATCGCTATCACTACCAGGAGTTCGATCAAAGTGAACCGAACCGCTTTCCGCAAAAGATTTAATGCGTTCATCTTCTAACCCTCCACAAAACTGGCTTAAGAATAGTTATGAAAAAAAATCTCTGTAGCAAGTTTTCAGTAATGAAATCAGATTTTGATTCAGCACTTTGCGCTTCCCCATAATTTGAGGCAGGCGATGTGCCACTTCGTAATATTTGATGTGATAAATGCCTTCCTGCCATTGTCGCTGGAAGGGCTTCGTGCAGCCTTATGATACGAACGGCGTAATCGATAAGTCGATCTTCAAGATCATATTGTCGTTCCTTTGTCATTGAAAATTGGGTGTTGGATATTGGATATTCATTCTTTCTTTTTGCGCAGATCGACAATTTTCTGTCGATCTGCTGCAACTAAGCGCCTAAAGCGAATTATCCCCTCCCTGGAACATTCGTCTTAAGCCCCCATTCTATGGACTCCAAACTATAAAGCAGTTTTCTGTTTTGAGTAGTTACTACGGTGTTTTCTCGCTGCGAAAGGAAATGAGATATGCTTTTCTACCTCGAATGCAAGGTACGTTATTTGAAAGATGGGGGTAAATCTGGTAGAATTACTCCAACAAGCTTGATCGTATACGCATATTGAGCTATCTTAAGCATTAACACTTGCAAGGTAGTTCTCAATAAACTAGTGGTTCATTCCACTTTTTTTTGTGGTTCAGAGGCATTCTGACGAGGTCATTTCGAGGCGCGGCGACAAAGTCGACCCCAAAGGGTCCCTGCGGAGCCGCAACGAAGAAATGGCCCGTCAGAATGCCTCCCGCAGGGCCGGGCGGCGGTGGATCATCTGCTGCGTTGCCGATCGGCGCCGACCTGACA
>PUNP01000169.1 GCA_003551785.1 Candidatus Brocadiaceae bacterium
AAAGTCATTCAAAATATCGAACCAATTATCTGTAACGGCCGTTTCCAACGTATTCATAAGGGCATTCCTCCTTGCGAAAGGATTGTTAACAACTATCATTTTCGCAAAAGAGTGCCCTTATATTCTTCTTTTCTTCATTTGAAAACCGTTACATCTTGCATGGCAAGCACTTGAATGCCATTTTACGTTGCCGAAAAAAAAACGGAATATTAAAAAGCTCAACCCTTTTCTCGCTACTTCATGTGTATTGAAAAGCCGTTTTATTCGGTTAGCCGGATTATCCAGCATAAAAGACAGAAAACGCCAAAAAACTTGCAAACTACAAGCTAGGGATAATACCTGGTTCGGCGTCATGAATTATCCGCTTCCAGCGCCGCGGAATTAGCGGTGGCAGTTCTCATTTTGGCCGCCTTTTTTGTATCGGCCATATATATCTCGTGAATAAGCTCCTTTGTCCGGGCTGCATCTTCTTGGGCATCTTGTCCAGAATCTTCGTGGTCTTATCCTGAACATTACGCACGTTTTCAGTGGTGCATCTGTGGCAAATGTCAAATGCCGATCACGAGACAAGTAAACAGTATGGAAGAATACGGACTTTCGGTGAACAGCTCCACTGTGTTCGGTTGAATGGAGACCATATTCTCATCTTACTTCCGACCTATCCTGATTACTATTTCAGCGAATGCGAGAAAAGGGGGGCCGAGTCTTGCTTTTGATTTTGCGTGCGCGGCGCCGGCAGCCATAGTGCCTGGCAGAGTCTATGCACTCGCGATCGTTCCCTTCGGGCTCCTATCGTTGTTCTTCATTTTTTTTACATTTGGAAATTCGTAATCCTCTAACAGGCCGTGACGCCAGGCATGGCCGAACATGCGGGGCAAACCGCGGTATGCGCTTGCAACGGGTTTAACTTTCGGTCGACTCATAACTCCCGGCGCATTCCAGTACATCTGGTCAAGCACTATTCCCATCTGGTCAAGAAAACGCGTGTCACCTGTCCGCTCGTATCCGACAGACAGGAGAAGGCCGAAGCGCGCCCCGGGCAGCTGTCCATCAAAACGAGCAGCATCCAGAGATGCCTCTGCCAGATCGTAACATAACTGTTTCAGCCAATTTATGACTTCCGCACGTCCGGTTACGGTTGCATATTTATCGATTGCATCAATCATACTCTGATATCCAAAAAAATTACCCACAACCTGCCTGTGAAGGCTTTGTCTGTCATTACCGGCCGATAGGTTGATGGCCCCGGAATGCCCTTCACGGTCATACTCAACGAGGTAATTGACCATCTCATCAAGAAGTGACTTGAACCGTTTATCTCGGGTAATATCATACAGGCATGTTAGCGTCAGCACCGACCATCCCACTTCGCGGGAGAATCCCCAGAGCACCTTGCGAATTTTCGGTTCCTGAAAGTTTTCTATGGTTTTTTCACCTAGAGCTATTGCTACTTCGAGCGCGTCTTCATCTCCGGTGAGACAATAGTATTCCAGCAGCCCCTCGGTCCAGAAATGACTGGGGTAGGCACCTGTTGTTGTGTGTCGCGCCGAATGTGCAGGAGTTGCGCGATGAAGCCATTTATGGTCTGAATAGTGCATGAAATCAACTTCTATGTTGTGGCGGGCTGCTAGCCGGAGGGTGTTCATAAGCTCATGACGTCCCGTTCGCATCAGTTCATTGGCAAAAGCGTGAATGACGTCATACTCGTTATTGGCCCAGACCGGTTCATGACAGTCGATGTAGGTTTGTGATGGTTTGGAACCAGCCCATACCCCGGGAATCGCCGGAGCTCCTGGTAGAGGCCGTACCCGTTTTTCACCGCCTATTTTGGAATAACTCGAAGCATAATGTGAACTGGTATCCCCGACATCGAACTTGGTAAAGGGCATATCCAGATGCATCAGCTTCTTTAGATTGGCCTCAACCCGAATATGTTGGCCGACCGGCAGCGCAACATGCTGTTCAAACTCCCGGCAATGGGCAATCCAGGCGGGATTGACACAGCCTCTGCCTTCATGAACAGGAGCATTCAAAACAGCTGCAATGCCCCGGGGCGCCTGAACAGGTGCACCTGTTCTTTTTTCTGTACCGGATTCGATCTCCGCTTTTCGAATAAAAGCCAGTGTAACTGTCTGGCGTTTTGAGCGACCCTGGGGCAGGTCAACCGGGCTGGCGCTATCAGGCCATAGCTCTGCACTCAGTCGGCCTTTTTCACTGAAAAGACGGTTGGGGCGGGTATTAAGGAAGTCATGCAGTTGGGCATAAACTGCCCACTCGGAACCGACGACTCCAAGCCAATCATGTGTGCCATCCATCGGTGGCGATAAATAAAAAGGGTAATCGGTATCGTCAAGCAGCATTTTAGGATCGGCAACATGGGTATCGCCGCGCGTGAGATCGGCGTCTATTGCTACCCTCGATGGATTAAGCACATGGCGACTGATGCCAAATAAACCGTAGCGACGTTGTACGAAATGACGCTGAGTCTCCGAACCGAGCTCCCATTGAGTATCCAGAGCGATACGGTCGATGTGCTGCTTCGGGTACCCCGCCTCCAGATTCAAAAAATGATAATCCAGTCGCAAAACAGGCCAACCGGCCCATATTTCAATATCCAGTCTGTAGTTCAGACAGCGGTCACCTTGGGGTCGTATATGAGCGCCCTCGACTCGTACTCGGGTCCTCAGCGGTGTCTGTTCGATCACACGGACATTGCGTTCCTTTTCGCGAGAGCTTGAGGCATCATTAACATTCAGTGACAGATCCTGCGCCTTAGCCAGCAGGGAACGCCCGTCAACAAATAATTCTCCAATGGGGCCGGGACCTCTTTCACAGAATGTCAGTTGCAACCGGCCGTTATCCAGAGACCAGACACCGTTGTTTTTTTCGACCGTAACAGACGGGTCGGGGGATGATGAAGAACTATCCCAAAGCACCTCATGAATGCCGGAGGTGCGCGCACCGAAACTCACCAAACACCATCGAATGGATCCATCGGGATGTCGCACCAGAACTCGTCCCGCCGTGGGACGTATCTCGCCGTCCGGAGCCCGAACAGATAGGCTGGATGGCTCGGTTATCGTGCCGGCAGGAAAAGGGACGCCGGTGGAAACAGGTAATCCTTCCTGACTGGAATCTCCATATGTGACGTCGATCATGCAGTCGGTTTTTTTATTCATATCTTCTTTTCACTAAATTGAAGTAACCAAAATATAGAATCTGTTGCAGGATATCACTTCCTGTCAACTTTGACCAACGAATACGATACTGCCACATCCTGATATAAGTTGACAGTATAATCAACTTTGGAGGACAAGTAAAATTGCTAAGCATGTAGTGAGATATAGTGAAGCATTTAAGGTGCAATGGAGCGCTGTAACTTTATGCGTTGGAATAACCGCAGGAATAATCCGGTCTGGAAAGCATCACAGCTTGACCCCGTCGAAGCACTAAGGTATCAATGAATGTTATTTACCATTATTCAATCATATGAAAAAAGCCTTTTATTATGTACATGACAAAGATAAAAATTTATCGCATGAGCCGCACATTGCATAAATTTTGATCCGATTCATTTGTACGGAAGTAAATTCTCAGTGAACCCCGTTCAGATTGTGAACTATGAGGCAATGCCAGAAATCGGGATCGGGATCGGGATCGAAAAAATGGTTTTAGGGCATGAAAAACTCGACGTGTATCGTCTTGCAGTAGGTTATGTGGCATGGGTATTTGAACAATCCGAGAAATTGAATGGAGCCCATCGTCACGCCCGCAACCAATGGACTGGAGCCAGCCAATCGATTCCCTTGAATATTGCCGAAGGCAATGG
>PUNP01000473.1 GCA_003551785.1 Candidatus Brocadiaceae bacterium
ATCTGTTCAAAGGCTCCCAACACCTCCGCGGTCTTTTTTCTCTTCAGATTCTGTTTTACGACCGAGCAGGGCTGCAGCACGGCCACATCTTTACCGTACCTCTGGATAACTATGGTTTCCTCGTTCTGTTCTACATCCCTGAGAAACTCCGCCAAATGGGTTTTAGCCTCGAAAGCCCCCACTTTTTTCATGATAAAAATCTCCTTTCTCAAATAAACCAGTTAAGCCAACCAGCATATTCTATTATCGCTGAAATTCCTTCTCGAGTCAATGCCCTGCCGGAAAATTCTGGGATACCTCGACTTTCGGAGTCACTCACAACCGTAAATCGGCGTTAATCTGCGCAATCTGTGGACTCCAGTTGTACGAAAACTATTTTCTATTCCATCCTGTTCATCCTGTGAATCCTGTTTAACCGCCGTTGACGAGACTGATAACTCTATTATAAATTGTTTTCGCAAGGGGAGACTGTTAAGAGGCATGTTGTATTATTTGGCTCTCCGTCATCTTTGCGGAGGTTGAGATTGCGCAAACGAATCGTAATCACCTATAGTAAATGGAGGGAATCGACATCTGAGAAGAGGGAATCCAAAAAATAATCACCCAATCCGCTGCCTTGAGATTCATAGAACCTGTATCCTTCCAACAGGTCACTTTCTGCTTTCTCGTGGTCTTTGCGCGTAAGTATTCGATGAACTGCGTCAGCTCATCCCCACCGGGCCTTATGTCGGTGGAATGAAGATTCAGAGCTCAGTGTCGATATTTCAGACCGTAGCCGCGTCTCCGCCCTGCGCCTCCAGCCCTCTACGCTCTCCTGCGGAACCCCATCAAAAGTTTTTGCCAAGCTTTTTCCACTGTCGTTGTATATTTGTGTAGTTGTAGTGTTTCCAGGGGTCGTTAGATTTCCCAGCTTTTTTTTCGATCAATGGGGAACCCCATCAAAAGTTTTTGCCAAGCTTTTTCCAAAAAGCGGAGCCGTTTTGCCGTTTAGTCCGTTAACCCTCTCGCAGTCGTTCCCGCCCTTTTAGTCTTATTGACTTCCTGACTTTATGACTTCGTGACGCCGTCTAAGCCTTCAGACCTCTGCTCTGTCCTCTGCGCTCTTTACACTCTCCTGCGGAACCCCGTCAAAAGATTTTGCCAAGCTTTTTCCAAAAAGCGTAGCCGTTTTGTCGTTTAGTCCGTTCACCCTGTCGCTGTCGTTCGGCCCTTTTAGTCTTCCTGACTTTATAACTTCGTGACGCCGTCTAAGTCTTCAGCCTTCTGTTCTCTCCCCCTCTCCCCTTCTCATCTTCTTACCCTCTTATCCTCTTACCTTCTTACCTTCTTACCCTCTTACCCTCTTACCTTCTTACCCTCTTACCCTCTTACCCTCTCACCTTCTCACCCTCTTACCCTTTCACCATCACCTTTATCACGCCAGCGATCCTGTAGAGTTCCTCTTCTCCCATATTCGATCCTGAAGGCAGGCACAGCCCTTTCTCGAAAAGTGCCTCGGAAACGCCGCTGCCGTAAAAAGCTGCATCGGCATAGACCGGCTGCATATGCATCGGTTTCCAGAGCGGACGCGATTCTATATTCTTTTCCTGGAAGGCCAATCGCAAGTCCTCCCGACTGAATCCGGCCTTTTCTTCATCGATCAACACGGTTGTCAGCCAGTAATTGGAGGTAAAGCGGCTGTCCGGTTCCGTTAAAAACTCGATGCCGTCGTGGTGTTGGAATACGTTGCGGTACCATTTATTAATCGCCCGTCGCTGTTCAACGCGCCGATTGAGAACGTCCATCTGCCCGCGCCCTATCCCCGCCAGCACGTTGCTCATACGGTAGTTATAACCGATACTTGAATGCTGATAGTGCGGTGCGGAATCGCGCGCCTGTGTGGACAGAAACCGCGCCCGCTCTATCATTTCAGGGTTGTTGGACAGCAGCGCCCCGCCGCCGGAGGTGGTGATGATTTTATTGCCGTTGAACGACAGCACGCCCAGCGTGCCGATGTTCCCGCACGGTCGTCCGTCGAACCGGCTGCCCAGCGCCTCAGCGGCATCCTCCACGACAGGTATATCGTATTTTTCAGCGATATAGTTTATTCTGTCCATTTCCGCCGGCATCCCGTAGAGGTGCACGGCGATAATAGCTTTGGGTCGGCATGCCGGTAGATTTTCCACTTTTCCTTTCAGGCAGTCGTTGATAGCCTTTTCGAGCAGCTCGGGGTCCATATTCCAGGTTCGGGGTTCGGAATCGACAAAGATGGGGGTGGCATTGAGGTAGGAGATGGGGTTGGCGGAGGCGGCAAAGGTCATGCTCTGGCAGATGACCGGTTCGTTGGCCTGGACATCAAGCAGGATCAGTGCCAGGTGCAGAGCCGCTGTGCCGCTGGAGAGCGCGAGGGCGTGGGGAGCGCCGGTATAGCGGGAGAGTTCATCCTCGAACGCATCGATGTTCGGCCCGACGGGCGCGATCCAGTTCGAGTCGAACGCCTCCCGGACGTATTCACGTTCCGTCCCGCCCATATGGGGAGTGGAGAGGTATATGCGTGCATTGCGCGGAGATCGACATATTTTATCGTTTTGTGTGTTCAAGATTACCGGGAATGAAATTTTATCGGTTTAGCAGGAATTCCGACAGCCGTGCAATGGGAAGGTATATCATTCGTTACGATTGCACCTCCCCCGATCGTCGCCCATTCACCAACAGTTATACCCTGGACGGTAGCGCTATTAATTCCAAAATCGCAGCCATTTCCAATCTTGATATTTCCTCCAAAATTAACGCCGGGGGCCGCCGTAACAAAATTTCCGAAACGGCTGTCATGACCGACAGTGCAAAGTTTGTTCAGGATATTATGTGTTCCTATTGTAACATCTACATCAATATAAACTCCGGGATAAATTACAGTGCCATGTCCAATCCTGACTCTTCTTGATATCCATGCTTGAGGATGGATGAGAGTGGGATAATCGATAATACCAACCGAAGCCAACTTTTCAGAACATTGCTGTCTTTGTTCAGGGTTGGAAAACCCTATAGCGACGAGGCCGTAAAACTTCGATTTAAAAAAATCCAACCCGCCCAGTACCGGGTACCCCGCAATTATTTGACCGTGTTTAGATTGATCGTCATCAACATACCCCAGCAGATTCCATTGGGGTTCACTATGATTTATATCGAAAACAATTTGCTCGATAACTTTTCCAAGCCCTCCGCAGCCGTAAATTACAAGATCTTCCATTATTGCCTCTCAGTTCCCTTGAATTTGGGCATGGTTGTTTCTTCACCGGCGTTTATATCATCACGCTTTAAAACTTTTACAAAAGTTTTTAAAATAATTTTGATATCCAGAATTAACGACATGTCATCGACATAAAGTATATCCAGCTCAAACTTCTCTTCCCATGTCAATTGATTTCTCCCGCTTATCTGGCTCAAGCCGGTAATCCCCGGCAAGACCTCATGCCGTCTTGCTTGTGTTCGAGTGTAAAGAGGCAGGTATTCCATTCGTAGCGGTCTGGGGCCTACCAGACTCATATCGCCCTTAATAACGTTCCACAGTTCCGGCAGTTCATCCAGACTCGTCGAGCGAAGAAAACGCCCAAAACGCGTCATACGCTCCTGATCCGGGAGAAGATTTCCGTTTTCATCCCGTTTATCCGTCATCGTTCGAAATTTGTAGATGGTAAACGGCTTCCCGTGCAGGCCGGGTCGCTGCTGCCGGAAAATCACAGGTTTTCCCAATTTCCATCTGACCAATATGGCGATGAAGCCAAGGAGCGGTGAGATAATCATCAGCCCGGGTAACGTAAGTAGCAGATCGAATATCCGTTTGCCAT
>PUNP01000480.1 GCA_003551785.1 Candidatus Brocadiaceae bacterium
ATTTGTTTCGAGGATTTGGGTATGGTGAGGTTCAGGGTGGACGGAGGGATGATTGTTTTGGGCCCAGTGCGCTGCCCTGGGTTAGGATGAGCTGCCCCTTTGGGGCGAAAGGGTTTGGGGGAGGGTGCCGTTTTTGACCCAGGGCGCTGCCCTTGGGCTGAGGTAAATTGCCCTTTCAGGGCGAAGGGAGGAAGCTCATTGGAACGGAACCTTCCAGTTGCTTCGCAAGCTGGAAGTTCCCCCGTGGCCGCAGGAACTGGAAGCTTGCGGCAGCAACTTCCAGCTTCCGGGAAAAACCACAAACCGCAGCAACTTCCAGCTTCCGGGTAAGATGTTGCGTCTTATTCATCAAGTTCAAGGATTATCCGTAAATTCTCTTTCACTTTGTCGCCGGTCTCTCTAGGGATTTCCCCGATTTTCTTAATCAGTCTTCTGTTATCTATGGCCCTTACCTGGTCTATCATCACATCACAATCTACCTTAAGCGTTGCAGTTCCCTTTTTCAGAAATACCCTGAGTATTTGACTCTCCAACTTTACGTTGGTTGTTATTGGGCAAATGAGGGTTGATGGGTGAACCGTGTTTAATAAATCTGTCTGAACGACTAATACAGGCCTTGTTTTTCCGGCTTCCGTTCCAAGTTTAGGATCAAGGTCCGCAACCCAAACTTCAAACTTCCTGGCTGTCATCGTCTTCAAATTTTTCAAATTCAGAAAGCACCTTCATTGATTCGCCCCGTACCAATTTCGATTCTGCTTCAAGCCGTTGCTTTATGATTTTCTTTTTTTGGATTCGGTTATAGTGCTGCAATGCTTCATTAATATACCGGTTCCTGGGTTTCTCAATTACGCCGAGCAACTCTTCCGTTTCCTTAAATACAGATTCATCCAGTTTTAAAGATAGTGTTTTCATATATATCTTTTTTGTGTATAACAAAGGTATATACTTTTTGGTATTTTTCAACATGTTGTTGCTGTTTTTTTGCCCGTAGCATCGGAAGCTTGCAGTTGCTTCGCAAGCTGGAAGTTCCCCCGCGGCAGCAGGAACTGGAAGCTTGCGGCAGCAACTTCCAGCTTCCGGGTAAAAACGGCAAGAGGTTTCTCCGCTTTTTTATTCGCTAAGTCTATTTTTCAAGTCCATTCGTTCGTGTAAAATTCTCGTGATTTCAATCGGCTGGTTAATTCGTTGGCGATAAAAAATAATATGCCGGTTCGTTTTTAGTCCAAACAGGTCTTCTGTTATTCCGTCATAGTTTTTTCCCAATTCGGGGTTGTTTGCAATATCCCGGCAACTGTCCAACAGTAAATTATAATATTTATCTGCTTGTTGTTCAGACCACTTTTCAATCGTGTATTCCCAAATGCCCGTCAAATCTTCGACCGCTTTATTAGTCAGTTCATATTCAGCCATTCATTTTACGTTTAGCTTTTAATTCCTGAAGATGTTTGTCCGGGTCAAAGTCGTGGGCAATTCCGCTATCAATCCCTTCTTGAATTGCATTTCTCAAGGCTATGGCTTTACTTTCTTCGTTTTCCAAAAGTCGAAGTCCGGCACGAATTACTTCGCTGACGTTTTTATATCGTCCAGCAGAAACTTGGTTTTGAACGAACTGGTCAAAATAGTTCCCAAGTGATATTGAAGTGTTTTTCATGTGATATAAATTTTTACCAAAGTTACCAAATTTTGGTAAAAAGTCCAGGTTTCGTTCACTTTTTTGTTTTCTTACATTGGCTACACCGTTCATGTACACCGGAACCTTCCATCTGCTCCGCAAGCTGGAAGTTCCCCGCGGCCGCAGGAATCTGAAGCAGCCATGAAATCGTCTTTTTTCACGGTAATCGATTTGTAATTTATGTTATCCGCATTTTCTCCTGTGATTAAGTCTTTGATGTTCACTGAACGCTTAAGTGCATTAATTGCTGCTTCTTTAGCCACAAAGACAATTTCGGCACCTGTAAGGCCTGATAGGCTGGGTACGATCGACTGAAGGTCCAAAGATGTATCAAGGGGCATGTTTTTGCAGGCAATTTGCAGGATCGCATAGCAACCTTTCTGGTCAGGTTTCAGGATTTCAATCTTATAATCAAACCGGCCAGGTCTTAGCAGTGCATCATCTATCAGTTCCGGCCTGTTGGTAGATGCAAGAACGGTTACGTTTTCATAAGATTCAATCCCATCCATTAAGGTCAGAAGTTGGTTTACAAGTCTTGCATCATGCCTGCTTTGCTGGTTATTCATCCTTCGTGAAGCAATTGAGTCTATCTCATCAAAAAAAATAATGCTTGGTTGCTGCGCCCTGGCTTCTCTGAACACATTTCTTAAATTTTCTTCGGACTGACCATAATACATATTGATCAGCTCCGGTCCGGAGACATGAATGAAGTGAGCCTTTACTTCATTGGCCACCGCTTTGGCAACAAGCGTTTTACCCGTACCTGGTTCTCCATGAAACAGGATGCCTTTATGGGCTTTGATGCCCAAATGCCTGTAGATTTCCGGGTGTTTGAGGGGCAGTTCAATAACCTCCCTGATCTTGTCTATAATCAGGTCAATCCCACCAATATCATCAAAACTGATTTTGGGGATGAACTTTTTATTTGCATCAATTTCGCTTGAAAGTTCCTTTGAAACATGGCTTTCCGGGTCATCCCAGTTTTCAGTGCCCTCTTCAGGCCCGGCACAAACATGCTCAATCCCAACGGCATTTCCTTGATTTGCTGAATCAAAAATGTCCTTTTCATATTTAATCTTCCAGCTATCACTGTCATTTACATCTATTGAATCAGGCAATTCTTCAATTCGCTTATTTACAGCATCAAAAGAAAAATGCCGGCAGAAAAAAAGCCATTTTTCCTGTGCCTCTTCGTGCAATTCAGCATATATTCTTGCTTTATCTATTTCCCAAATGCCATCTGAAGAAAAATAACCAATGTCATACCAATATTTATTAAAGCAAGAGGAGTCAAGGTGTCTTTCTATTTCAATGAGTTCCATGCAACCCCAGCCGGGCCCTTTACCATAGCGCCTGCAGAAAGTATCCTTTTCGGCAGATTCTGAATAAAACTGGGAACAATACATAACCTTTTCCAGGGGATGTAGAATCCCATGGTATTTTACCTCCTGGTTGTTTTGAATAATCCGGGCAGATTTCCAAAACCTCACTATGTGATACAGTTTTATGAATTGATTATACTTATCAAGGATTTCTTTGCTGTCGGTGGTTAAGACATTAAAACCGGAATCTTCGTGGCTTTCGTTGAAGTTTGTGAACTCCCTTGAAAGCTTGATCGCTTCCCAATAATTGTCTGATTTGGACTTGCCAAATTTTATTTCAACGTTAATCATTGGATTTCAGGGTTACCGGGGTACATTTACCGGGTTAAATAAGATGTCGGTTAAATGAGTACGCACGGCGCAGGTTGCTGGCATCGTGGTCTGTATTGTTTTGCCCTCTGCGAACGTATGAGTTATTTTTCTACAAAAATATGGCATTACCACCCAGGCTGCAATACATTTTTGCCAGAGATTTGGCGTTCGGTCGGGTTTTGGGGTTAAGCGGTGAGGTTTCTCCGCTGCGCGTTCGAAATGACGGGGGTATTTAGCTGCGGGTTTGAAATGACGGGGTTTCTCCGCTGTGCGTTTGAAATGACGGGGGTTGAATTGACCTGCCCTTTACAGGGCGGATGCGAGGGGGTGGGTGCCGATTTATGACCCAAGGCGTTGCCTTGGGCTGAGGTAAATTGCCCTTTCAGGGCGAAGGGAGGAACCTTATTGCGCCGAAACCATCCAGTTCCGGGCACCAATGGTTCAGGGACAATTCTATAA
>PUNP01000144.1 GCA_003551785.1 Candidatus Brocadiaceae bacterium
CTTATTTTGCGCCCTGGAAGGGCGCGGTAGATCGTTATTTATTGGCTATTTTGCACCTTTTCGGCCACACCCATAGTGGTCCATTCCACTTGATTTTGTGGTTCAGAGGCATTCTGACGAGGTCATTTCGAGGCGCGGCGACAAAGTCGACCCCAAGGGTCCCTGCGGAGCCGCAACGAAGAAATGGCCCGTCAGAATGCCTCCCGCAGGGCCGGGCGGCGGTGGCACACCTGCTTTAGAAAGCTGCACTTGCAGATAAGGTTCACCCAGGAACATAAAGCTGAAGAGTATATCAAACTGAGTACGGTTGACAGTTCCTGCTCTGTTGAGCAAACGATAAGTCCTCAGTGAAATGTAAATGTTCGGAATGGTTGTCGTTTGCTCTCTCCGCCGGTGAAATGTCCAGCAGCATCAGTCCCCAAAGTTTGCCCCACGGCATACATTGATAAAAGCTGAGAATATACTGCTTCTATGATCCGGATTCCGGATTCGCTCAGGATGCCATTGGACACCGAGAGCAAAACGATCGGGATCGCAACCCTCTATACCTTCTATCATCCCGCATTCATCCCAAGCTATCGGGCGAAGCCCGTCACCGAAGGCATCCGGGTCCACGCCCTGGTGATGCGAGGAATTCACTTCGATACTCTTAGAACAAAATAAATCATACAAGCAACTCTGGGATAATATATCCACCATATGGTAACTATCTTCAGTGCAATTTAATTTGGTATGATCCTGCGCATTATCAAGGTGCTGTATTAATTGACCGCCGTTTGCTATATTTATCAGTTGGTGCCCCAAGCATATACCCAATACAGGGATTGCCGTCTCATTAAAGACAATTTCAGCCAATTGCATATCTGATTGTGCTCGGCATTTCGCAACATAATTTTTTGAATCCGGCTGTTTTACCTGTCCATAGAGACTGGGCGGATAATCCGCACCACCGGTGAATACCATACCATCCAAAAAAGAAACCCAAGCGCGTAAAAGTTCGGTTTCTTTTACTGGTGGGATCAAGATAGGCAACCCGCCGGCTTCTGAAATTGCTGTCACATAATTTTGGGTAATTTTGTAATAATCACGTTCTTCACCATTACCAGCCTTCTCATCTATATTCAGCCCAATCTTAGGATGTTTTTTTATATTATTCTCCATTGACATATTCTTAACCTGCATTTCATAAACCAACGACGATATTTTATATAACGTATTGATATTCAATGTTTTAAGTGTCACCCTGAAGGCTTTTAAAATTTACAGTGTGTACAAGCAAGTCTTCAAACGGCGGTTTACCCTCTCGGGCGCGTCTTCAGCGGCGCATCTGCGGCAAAAGTTTGCAGTTGCAGTATACGAATACAGCGGCGTTTGACATTTGCCGCAGATGCACCACTGAAAACGCGTGAAATGGAGGTTAAAGCATTAGTTTTCTTACCATATTAACAAAAGGTTCAATTCCATGCAGCATCAATTTTTTCAAGCTGTCATTTTTTTCGACCTTCTCTGCGATAGGCGGGCTGATGGAATAATACATATTTACGATAACACGACCCAGATCAGTGCGCTTCAGGCAGCGGTCACGGAATTTTCTTAAAATGGCCACTTCTTGTGCGATAGGGCTGCCATAAACAGCGGAGGCGATAAAACATTCGTACCAATTTTGATCGGAACTTGAACTACCCTCACTGCTATCATCTACACTGTGTTCGGTCAAGGCAAAGTCCACGCTGCTAAAATCATCTGTTAGCGACGGTTCGGTTTCAGAGTTGATAAGAATGGAAACATATCCAGCGAATCCTTCAATCCAATCATCATCATTCACCTTAGTTTGGTGAGAACATAGCTTCCAACTACCACCATTATACCAGTAGGCTTTGAGGCTATCGCTTTCATTCTCTACGCATCCGATTCGGTATTCGATTTCACTAATATTTTCTTTGGCCCTTTCCACGAACAGACGCGCATAAGTTGCAGGGGTATCAAGGGAAGATTCTATAGAATTTTCCGTCATGCTAAAGGCATAGACCTCACCGTCCCAGGCTGTTCCGCTGACAATTATTTCAAGTCCGTTATCTTCATCCTTACCGGACTGCCTGCTCCGGGCAAAAGCACCGGCTCCGTATCCTTCAGGTGGGTTAGTCAGCCAATCGCGGTAGTCGATATTCCCTTCAGCATTATCCCCGTCCTCATGTTCCGGGCCTTCCTCATGCCCCCACCAGTTCATTGAAGCACGCAGCGCCAAACCCACATCCACCCCTTCCCAATCAGCACCGAGATCATTGCTGTCGGTAGAGTCTCTACCACCAATGTTGTTATTAAGCACGCGAATATTTACCGGCCATTCACCGTCGGCTCCGACATTTGAAATCCCCACACCGTTGCGAAAAAATTTGTTCATAGTAATACGAGTGTTTTCAGATAGACCACGTAACAAAAGACCCGTATCACAATCCTCTATACTGTTGCCGCTGACTACGGCATTATTAACGGAGTCGAGCAAAATCCCCTTTCCCGCGCGGGACAAGGAAGTTTTATCCATGCCGTGCAGCACATTATTGACTACACGCACACCGTCGCCCATTACCGTTATGCCGGTTCCCGTAAAATCCTGTATGTATAGGTTGCTTAAAGTTACATCATTCGCTTTAATAATAATGACATCAGGGTTCCCAAGAGCGTTAAGAACAGGGGGATTATTCTCATCGGCCGCGGCAAAAAACAGTCTGTTTCCTTCGGCTGGAATAACAAGGGGCGTCGATAAATCGTAGGTACCGCCAAGGATTCTAACAGCACTACGCCCTTCTTTGATGGCTAAGTCGACAGCATCCTGGAGGGGAGAGGAAGTTTCTACAGCAGAATCTTCGCTCTCAGCAGTAGAGAGGGAGAAAAAAAATAATGTAAGAATAAGTGGAATGATCAGCAATGTTGACTTACATGTCAACATTATTAACGGAGCAGGATTGTAGTTTTTTAGGGTTATCATAGCAATAAAATCCATCTGTTATATCCTGCATTTCAGGATGAGGCGGAAAAATGCTTTTCTTTAATTTCCAATGCCTCGGGATAGGTTGGGTATAATTCCAAAGCTTTATCAAGATATTTTTCAGCAGCCTCTGGGTCATTCAGTTCGATATAGCATTGAGCAATAATAAGTTGTGCGGCAAAATGATTAGGCTGCATCTTCAAGGCCTTTTCAGCCGCTTGTATTGCCTCCTGGTATTTCCCCTGCTTCTGACGTGCAGCAGCTAAAAGCCTGTACATATCGGGAGTTTCGGGGTTAAGATTTGCCATATTCTGCAATCGGATTTCAGCTTTAGCAAATTCCCCGCTTTGCCATGCATTCATAGCTAAATTGAAAAAACGCGAAGCACGGTTAGAATCCGATTTCTGCCATAATCGAATAAGCGCTTCAGCACAATATTGAGCGACGACAACATCTTCATCACTCAGAAATGCTGTCAGTTCGTTTTCAAAATCATTATTGGCTAAATAGCTTATCCTGAAAGCAACGGATTGCCTTTCTTGTGAATCTTGACTGGATTTCAATGTTGAGAAAAGACGTGACAATTCTTCAGATGGTTCACTGTAATCATCTGCATATTTCATCCCAAACTCCAGAGCACCTTCGTTTCCGATAATATTGGGGTCAACAACCACATCAGGCCTTTTTCCCTTATTCTCCGGTATAAGGACACTAAGGAGATAGATTCCCGCAAAAATGACTATTATTCCCCCAATACTAAACAATACTTTTGCTGATTTACTTTGGAAATTCATATATTAATCCCCTTCTAAATCATGTTAAGTATCCAATGCA
>PUNP01001028.1 GCA_003551785.1 Candidatus Brocadiaceae bacterium
ACGCCGTCGTTTTTGCTGAAGCTGGCCAAACAGCAGCAATTTGACTTCGAGGAAAAACTTTCGACGCCTGTCGGGGAACTGGCTTTTTCTTCCTATGAGATCGACGAGCTCAACCCGCTTGCTTTACTAGTTCAGACCGGCTACCTGACCATTCAGGAAACGGAGGTTGAGTACGAGGTCGTTTTTTATCACCTGGGGTTCCCCAATCGCGAGGTAGAAGCGGCTTTTGAAGCCTATCTGCTGGAAGAATACGCTGAAATAAAGAAGGAAAATGTCGAATACTATGCCGTCGCAATCGCTAATATGCTGCGTAAGGGCGATATCGACGGAGTAATGGAGAAGATGCGGCGATTTTTCGTCAATATCCCCTATGACATCCAGATAGCCAGCGAAAAATACTACCAGACCATATTCTACATCATTTTCCGGCTGATCGGGCTTTTCATCGATGCTGAAGCCCGTACCAGCACCGGACGCATCGATGCCGCAGTGCATTCCGACCAATATGTTTACGTTTTTGAGTTCAAGCTGGATAAAGAGCCCGAGGAAGCCCTCAAGCAGATACGCGAGAAGCAATATCACCATAAATACCTTGACTCGGGGAAAGAGATAATGCTCGTGGGCGCGTGTTTCAGCACGGAAAAACGCAACATAGCCTCCTGGAAAGTCGAGACGGTTAAATCCCCCTGAACATTTCACAATCCGACGATGAATGAAAATGAATATGATATAAATACTGTCAGAGAGAGGTCTGCAAACCTCCTGATGTACCATAACGTTGCGAAAGAGGATGCCCTGATACTGGTTGATCACCTGATCACCGCTGATTTACATGGAAAGGCAAGCCACGGGCTCGGCACGCGTTTTGAAATGCTCTTGCGGCAAGCGAAGGACGGGAGAGGAAATGCACCGTTCGAGGTAGTCCGTGATACAAAAACAACTGTAGCTATAGATGGACATGACGGTTTCGGATACTTGCAGGCGCAAAAGTGCGTTGATATTTTGCTTGATCGCATGTCCGGGCAGGTAATGTGTGCTGTAGCATTAAGTAATACGGGGCATACCGGACGACTGGGACATTACGTCTCACAGGGAGCGCGTGCCGGTGTTATCACTATGGCATTTTCTCACTGTACACCTTTAATGGCGCCGTATGGCGGCACGAGTCCATTGCTGGGAACCAATCCCTTAGCCTTCGGCTTTCCCCGTCCTCATCACAACCCCGTTGTTGTGGATTTCGGCTGCGCTGAAATGACGCTCGGTGAAGTGGAAAGATACCGCAAGGCCGGGAAAAATCTCCCGCACGGCTGCGCGCTGGGCCCGGAGGGCGAGATGGTAAACAAACCGGAAAAAGCGATGGAGGGCTGCCTGCTCCCGTTTGGCGGACGGCGCGGCGGCGCGCTGGCTGTCGCTGTTCAGATTTTGGCCGGAGCCTTAACAGGGTCGCCGGCTGTTCCCCCGAAAGGAAAGGGCTACGGATTGCTATTAATCGGATTGCAAAAAAACTGTTTCTGTTCTGAACAAGACTATGACCGTGAAATAAAATCGTTCATCGAACAATATCTGCAGGTCAACCCCCGGGCGGGAAAGGAAATTCGGCTGCCCGGCGATAATTCAGCAAACAAATACTCAAAAGCCCTCGAAAAAGGTATTATGTACGTTCCACCCCATATAGCAGATATCATTGGGCTGGGTTAAGGTTGCCAGTATAGCGAAGCATGCCGCAGAGCACACCTAGGGGCGTGGCCGAAAAGGTGCAGGCGGAATGTATGACAGGCATCTTGCCTGTCCAGAGCGCACGCAGGGCTGCGTGCTATACTATGAAAGGCATCTTGTGTTACTATATACTATATTTCTCATTTTGCACCTTTTCGGCCAAGCCCCTAGTGGTTTCCACTTGTGCTTAGTTGCGCAAGTCCGTAAAACCAGGGTCTACCTAACTTCGCCCCGCTGGGGCGAAAACAGAGGCATTGCCCCGAATGGGGCAAAGTACGGCAGCCTCGGGTTTCAACCCGAGGTAGAGCGAGCCTGAAACCATTCAGCTAACTCTTCAACGGCATGGGCTGTTTCTCTGCTCAACCCGGTTCCGAGCTTCATCGACGATGGCTGGCAGCAGAGCAGATAAACACTTGCTTTGCTCCCCTCAAATTCGATAAAATGAAACAGCATTTTCAGTGAAGTGTTATGGGTAAGGAAGAAGGAATTGTCGTCAACTTTATCCGCAGGCAAAAAACTGATCTCCCCTGGATGACCGCCAAAATCGCACGTATCGGCAAAAATGATAGTATCGGGATGTTCGCGCAGTGCTGCACCGAGATAGTTTTCCGGGGCGATAGAAGCATCGAAAACACGAAAAGGGACTTTGCCATTGATTTTTTGAGCGAGCACAGACCCGAAACCGTCATCGCCTTTGAGAACGTTGCCGACGCCGATAAATACTATTTTACCTTTTAAGGCGGATATATCTATCATCATGAGGTGAAGACCGATTCACGCCGGCACAGGGGACATAACACTTCGACACGGGAAGCGCGAGTGATTTCATCGGAACCCTCTTCGGTCGGATTCGATTCGGATGCCATTCCCTTTTCCCTGAAATAGACATTGAGCAAAGAAGCGTTGGAGTACAGGAGTGTCCCCGAGTTCTCGGCCACCCACTTCAACTGATCATACGGTGCGACAACTTCTCCGCAGAGGTCGCAAAGCACCAGCTTTTTCTTGACAACCTGCTGGACATCTTCCCTGTTTCCGGTCGTTGCAAGATCATACTGGTTGGAGAGCAGGACGCCTTTTTCGGTAAGACAGTTCATTTCGCATTCGGCGCAGAAAATACACCGGTCACAGCGGTAAGTAAGGGTGCGCTCATCCCCCTCATCAGTTATATCGATAGCACGTGCGGGGCAGACATTGGCACAGGCACCGCATCCCACGCAATCGTCTTCGAAGAACTCCGGCATTCCCCTGAAATTATCATGGGGGATATGTGGTTCTACAGGGAATTTTGACGTATAAGGCCCCTTAACAATGGCTTTAATCGCTTCTTTCAGTTCTCTCAGTTTAGGATATTTCATCTTATGATCTCAGATCGTTATCTTCCTCATAATCATCGAATTCCGTTTTTGCGCAGGGTTTATTACCGCCTCTGTGCGAAGCGCGTGCGAGGGCATGCGCGGCAATGGGGGAGGTCAGCAGGATAAAAACTATACAGATCAGCGCTTTCAGACCGATGGCCGTAAAACCGAATCGGATAAAAACCCCGAACAAAATACCGCATGTGCCGAGCGTAACGCATTTGGTAGAGGCCTGCAGGCGGTTATAGACGTCAGGCAGGCGCACCAGCCCGATACAGCCGAAGATGTCGACTGTAATGCCTGCTATGATAAATATATATGCTATGACGACAATTGCATTATGCATCGAAACTTTTCCCCTCCAGGAATTTTGCAAGCGCGAGTATGCTGATAAAACTCTGAAGCGCCCATGCGATGGCGATGTCGAGGTACCAGGATTTCTGCGTATAGAACGCCAGCAAGGCGCAGAAGCCGATCACCAGTATACCGACTATATCCGTAGCAACGGCTCGGTCAGCGGCGGTCGGCCCGTCCAGTATCCTGAACATAGCGAGCAGAAAACCTATCAGCAGATATAAAATCAGCCTGGTCTGGATATTGACATCCAGAACGGCAAATATAGCGACGACAGCCACTATCAGTATAAGCAACCCGAAAAACCATTTGAGATTTTTCATTCGAACACCTCTTTAAGTATTTTTTCAAATCTACCGGCAATAAGCCTGCTGGCTTCATCCATGTCGCGGG
>PUNP01001034.1 GCA_003551785.1 Candidatus Brocadiaceae bacterium
AATGTTGGAACCGGTAATATCGGTAGGCATAAGGTCAGGAGTAAACTGGACACGCTGGAAATCAAGCGAAAGCACATCCGAAAGCGTGCGCACCATCAGCGTTTTAGCCAAACCAGGAACAGCCATCAATACGCAATGCCCACCAGCAAAAAAAGATGTAAGCAATTGCTCAAGTATCTCCTCCTGACCAACTATTATCCGACCTACTTCTTCAAGAATGCGCTCACGTTTTTTACTTAAAGCTTTCACATTCTTAACCAATTTTTGCTGACTTCCCTCTCGATGCATCTCGCGTTCTTGCTCAACAGTACTCATCTCATTCACCTATTATTGACGGTTATTGTTAAAAGAAACATATATACTCAAAGAACCCGGTCATATCATCCCCTGTGCCGTGGAATAGTGATTATTAGCTACTGCGAGCATAAGCAAAGAATGCAAGCGCTGGGGGGGGGCAACCGGGCGGAAACACGACAACAGTATGAAAGATCGACACTTAGCTCTAAATCATAATTACACCGGTAATGAACACGGCGGGAATGCCTCTGGTTCATTGAGAACTTACAATGTACATATTATATTAATTCCAACCACATGATGTCAAATTAGAGTATTTGCGATGTGATGGATGCACCAATTTAGATGACGGCCATGGATATTTGTGCTGAAAAAACACCTCAACTTTCAGTGAACCACGTTTGTTATCACCACCGACACAGGGCACGGTGGTGATTTCACGGGGTTCACTGAGGACTAACGTTAATTATTTAGCACTATTTTAATACATAAAGGAACCCATCCATACCACCAAAAATCACCGAACCTCTGGTCGTTGTGGGAGAGGATGCCACCTCAGATTCTATCTCATAAACCCAAACAACACTGCCACTTTTCTTGTCCAGAGCATAGAAATAGCCACTTTCGTTTCCGAAATATACTCTATCTCCCACTAAAGCCGGGGACGACCGAATGGCAAATTCAGTATCAAAAAACCACTTCAGGGAGCCTTTATCGCGATTTAGAGAATAAAATGCACCGTCCTCGCCCCCAATATAAACAGCATCCTCGGAGACAGATGGAGAAGAGCTTACGGGGCCTTCGGTCTCCATTCGCCATCTTAAACGGCCGTTTTTTCGATCGAGTGCATAAATGTAATGGTCCATACTCCCAAAAAACTCATCATCGTCTGCTACAGCAGGAGAAGATAAAATCATCGATCCTGTTGGGAATTTCCAAATTTTTTCTCCGCCAGAACGGCTCAGCGCATAGATGTGATGATCCATACTTCCAAAATAGACCATATCGCCGCTGACGGCAGGAGAGGAAAATATCATGGAACCGGCCTTGAACTTCCAGAGTTTAACGCCACTCATACGGTCCACCGCATATAGATAATGATCCATACCACCGAAAAAAACCATTTCATCGTAAACTACAGGCGAGGAGAGAACCATGCCATTTGTCTCAAACGTCCAAATCTCTTCCCCTGTGTTCCTGTTCAGTGCATATAGAGTTCCATCTTCGCCGCCGAAATACACCATGTTACCATATACGGCGGGTGAAGACAGAATCTCTTTACCGGAATCAAATCGCCATTGAACATCTTCATCGGAAAGTCCTCCCCCCCGGGCGTTATGTTCACCCTCATTAGCCGCAGCAAACGACCGACCCAATTCAAAAAAACCCGGATCAACTGCGAAAAAACGCCCGTCCGTACTGCCAAAATACACCATTCCTTCAGCAACAGCGGGTGAGGAAAATATAGGGCCATCGGTTTGGAACTTCCAGATTTTCTTCGGCAGTGTTTCCGGACCGCGCGAAAAAAAACTTCCTGTCCTCGCAGCATTACCGCGGAAAAACACCTCGTTATTGCCTATCCCCAGAATCAATTCAAAATGGATAGCAAAAAAAGAGACAGCACCAACGATAATTATTAAAAAAATAACCAGTTCTGCTCGCTTCAGATAGCTCATAAAATCTCGTAAAAAACATAAAAATTAAAAAGAAAATGAAATGTGTAAATATTGTAAATATCCAGCGAACCAAGTTTAGTTATCACCACCGTGCCCTGTGCCACTGGTAATGTTACAGACTTCTCTGAGAAAAAACCGTTCGGCTTATTCCAACCTGACTTCAAGTCCGCAAATGATTGGCGAGAAACGGCTATTTTCACTAACTTTAAATTCAATATCTATGCCCCCCTCGTCCGGCACCACGCCGCGGATACCCTCTACCGTCCCAACCAGGCCTCCTCCCGCTTCTCTCATTATATCATACCCCATAATTTCTTCCTTCCCCTGAATAATAACATTGAACATACGGTCACCTGGAACTGACATGTCTGGTTCCATAAAATGAAACCGAAGTCTGTATGTCCGACCATCCTCTGAAAGCCCACACAATCGCAGCCGCCTGACGCCTTCCACTCCCTTGGATACCACCCAAGGAGCCCTTCCCTCTCCAACTTCAAGAGGATGTCTATGGAACCATTTTAATTCTTTATCACCAGTCATTTCAAGTGAGATAGAAGGCACATCTAATCCATTGACATGCGGATAAGGCACCCAAAGAAGACCATCGGTTGATCGGCGCGCTCCGGGAGCTCCGAAGTTTATGCCAACACGTCTAACATTCCCTGGCTCCGGATCAGAAAAAATGCTGCATTGCCACATATCGCCCTCCGGCAGATGCACAAGCCCCACCGACGTGCGATGCTGATCTCCTGCGTTCTGCAATCCACGATAAGCCGCCGCCGTCAGAATTCCGTCCGCCGCAACCAGACCGTTAATCCTCCCCGTGCTTACGCCGCTGAGACTGCCGGTTCCCGTCACGTTGTAGAGTGGGTGATATGCCGCAGACCCCGAATTGAATGTCACGAGGTTGCGGCTGACCCTGTGATCCCCTATTGACCCGGTGCGTCCGTAATCCCTGTATTCCGGCTCCCCGCTGATGGGATTGGCCGTCATGGCGAGACGTCCAGTGAGCAGATCGAACGAGCGCTGTCCCGCACCGGCTATTGTGCGGCGCTGCGAACCGTGCAAAGCCACAGGGCCGCTGTGGAAAGCATGCTGACCGCTCTGTCGCCACAGTTCCGCGCCTGTTTGGGCATCTATAGCCGAAATCCGATGCAGTGGCTCATCGTCAAGGGTTAAGTCTTCTGTCGAGCGCCCCCCCTGAAACAGTACATCATGCTCGGATGAATAGGACAGCCATGTCCCAAACACTTCTCCCCATAACGCTTTACTAATGCGTCCGTGATTCTTTTTTAAAGAACTGTCATAGGCCTGCATCCCCCGGCCTTCATCCAGCCTCCAGTATCCAACAAGCCCTTTTTCATCGCCGCTGAGCTTCTCATGCATGTTCTTTTTTATTTCACTATGAGTGCGGGCGACATTCCAGATACGTACGTCATTGATATAACCTGCATAATTTCTCGTGTATCCCCGGCCTATAAACGCATTCATATCCGACGGGGCCGCCGATTCAAATCTGGCATCGGCCGACCGAACAGGGGTACCGTCGATGTACCAGTGCAACCGCATGTTACTTAAATCTCGAACCACAGCTACATGATGCAGCTGCCCCTCTTGCAGCCTCCATTCCTCCGTACCGAATCCCTGGTACGGTCCGGAATTCCGGCCTCGTGTTCCATAATAATAATTGAGCCGCCCGTCACGCTCCTGTGTTATCGTGCCTTCCCCCCCATATGCCTTGGCAAAAGGGTTTCTTCTATGAGAAAAATCCATCGGCCTGAGCCACATCTCAATGGTCTGATCACCGGTAATCCGGAGCTCCTCCGGATTACCCAAGTCCACAT
>PUNP01000503.1 GCA_003551785.1 Candidatus Brocadiaceae bacterium
ATTCTTTTTGATGCCAAGACGCCACAGACAGGAATGTCTGTGTTACTCAATATCCTCATTTTGTTAACGATGTACGGCCACTAAGCGCCTAAAACTTTATCCTGACTTACGCAACTAAGCACTATGATGACGCATCCGTGATAATGCCTCTGAATCCACAAAAACAAGTGGAAAGGACCACTATGATAAGCGCTGGAAGACAAGAACAGTTTTTCTTGTTCTATCAACTGGAATTGATCGTGACATTTTAATATAATAGATATGTAAGTTTTCAGTAAATCACGTCTATTTGTGAAGGTTTAACCATGCTAAAGTGGATTTTACTCATATCGTTTTTTTACATAATCCCCGTCTCTATTGCTGGTGAAAAACTCGATAAACAAGCCGATGATAGTGCGATAAATGATTCAATGCAGAAATCTGATCAGCACGAGAGTAAATTTCATTCGGATATTTACAATATTCTTAATAACGATCGCGATGAGGAATTATTTGAAGATACCGACACTCAACGAGAAGAAACTGAATATCCGCAATTAGATCAAATGCAAGAGGGGGAAATCGACGCCGAAACGCTTTTCAAAAGCGCTTTTGCCGACAATCTTGATTTAGATGAGCGGGAACGAAGATTGGTGGCAGTTGTCCAAAAATACCCGGAATCCATCTGGGTGCAAGACTCCCTTTGGGTTCTTGCACAAATTGCTAATGCGAGAGGTGAAACAGCGGATTACATACTGTGGTACAGGCGGTTAGTTGAGGATTTTCCAGACCCCTCCATTCAGTATTTCACGACCCTACAGCCTCCTTTTCATAACTCCGGTATCCCACAAATTCTCTACATAATTGATCAGCAGGGACGACGCTATGCTCATGGTGATCAGGGCATCTACACCTTCAATCCCATACCGTTTTCCGTCCGTTATGAACTGGGTTTAGCATATGAATCTTTAGGATATTTGAATTTGGCCGAAAAAGAATACAGGCGGGCGATGAACTCACTGCCGCCTATTGAGATGCTGCGGGATATTGTTCAGCAAAGGTTGGATTCGATAGGGACAGTTTTAACGGATTTTGAAGATTAAGCGTGCCTGTCCTTTTCCGTTGAACACATATTTTGTTGATGGTATAAGGTAAGTCTAAAGAGTAGTACCTTATGACCACTAACCAATGAATATCTACAATTTACTCTTCGGAATATATGCGAATTAAAGCCTTCTTTACGTTTTTACCATTATTATGTGTTCTGGCAGTAAACCTTTCGTGTATTGCCAGGGCTAAAGACCTGAAATTGTGTTCTTGCGAGAGGCAGTCGCAAGAAGCTCTGAATCTTTTTGAACACAAATCACTCCCGGCATTACAGACAGAAGGTAATCGGATTATTGATGATAATGGAGAACAGGTGTGGCTCCAGGGAGTTAATGTCCCCAGTCTCGAATGGAATCCCGATGGAGAGCATGTAATCAGTTCAATACTGGTTGCTGTCAACGATTGGAATGCCAATCTTATTCGATTACCGGTGCTCGATAAATTCTGGTTCGGTCACGGGGAAGGTTGGCGTGAGCAGGATGATGGCGGGGTTGCTTACAGAAAACTCATTGACGAGTGTATAAAAACGGCTAATGCTATTGGGGCTTATGTCATATTGGACCTCCATCGCTATATGGCTCCCGACAAGGATGCTTTAAAGTTTTGGGAAAGTGCATCGGAAAGCTATAAGAATCAAACGGGCGTGTTGTTTGGACTCTTCAATGAACCTCATGATGTTGACTGGCAAGTCTGGAAACAGGGGGGGGAGGTGGAAGCTGAGTGGGAGATGAAAAATATTGTCGGACATCAGTGTTTAGTCAATACCGTTCGCCAATCGGGTGCGGAGAATATTATCATTGCAGGAGGTCTGGATTGGGCATATGATCTGTCGGGCGTACTTAGTGGATACGCCTTGCAGGACAAAAATTGGGCTAATGGTATCGTTTACGATGCCCACGTGTATAATTGGAAACGCGATTGGGAGGATAATTTTTTGGCAGTCTCCGAAAAATATCCTGTTATTATTGGCGAGTGGGGAGCCCAGCCCGAAGGATCAGAGTTCGATTTTGTACCTGCAGAGCAGCAGATAGCTCCTGATATTTGGGTGCCGGATTTTATTGAGTTATTAAATAAACGTCAATTGCACCATGCTGCCTGGTCTTTCCATCCGGAGGCGGAGCCATGTCTGATTCAAAACTTCAACTATGACCCGACGCCCTATTTTGGTGTTTATGTAAAAGAATTTCTGCGCAGCTGTCGAATGAACCACTATTAAAGTTGCGTAAGTCCGAATGCGGGAAAAAACAAAATAACCGTGGAGCACGCCGAGAAAACAGAGAAAGGTGAAAAATTAGTTTAAAGAAGGTCGAATACCTAAACCGGACAAGTTGGGAAAGGTCTAATTTTTCGGTTTAATCTATAAGGACATTGAGAAAGACAAGTTATCCGGGCAAGAAATATTTTTGCCCAAAAAAAGTAAATCACAATTAATATCAAAAATCACTGTAATCGCAGCTTTCTGATAAACTCATCAAATGGGAAATTGTGGCCGGGGCAGTCAGTACTTTTCACATCTCGATGGCCGTAGATACGAGAGGTGGGGATGTTATGTTTTCCTTGAAGATATGTTGTCAGTTCGACTAATGAGCGCATCTGAGCGGATGTCGGGCGGTCATTATTGAAATTTCCTACCAGGCATATCCCTATGCCGTACTGATTATATCTCCTAACGCCCGCGTGCGCTCCATGCATTTGATCCTCCCAGCGGAAAGTCACTTCGATACGCCCGTTCGGTGAACCCGAGCCGTTACCAATAACGAAATGATAGCCTACACCCTCCCACCCCCTTGCTTCCCTGGCATGTCGGTCGAATGCGGCCATACTGCCGCTGCGAGTGCCGCTGTGATGTATTACTATGTATCTCCAGTCTCTATTCCCCCGAGCATCCAAATTTCCCCTTAAGTTAGTTGGTCTCTCCGGGCTGCGTGAAGAGGACGGTGGATTCGTTATAACTTCGCTGTCAGGTTTTTGGTTGAGGGAGAGCGATTCGAATATATCTCTTGAAGCGGCGGGTTCGTTCAGGGCGTCTGAACGGCGGGAGGCATGGCGGGGATGGCAGGCCAAGAAAAACAGCTGCGATGCTGCAATCATCACTATCATTAACTTTAAAAATAGAACCGTATATTGAGCCATTTTTTTATTGCCTATTTTTAACACTGTATTTAAATCTGAATCGTTAAAAGTAAGTCCCAGATAACCATGTCATATTTTTCAAGAATAAATGCTGAAACCGCCGTTTGCTGTTAGTTTATGAAATGTGCAGAATACTCATGATTCTAAGCTAAGAAGAGAGATGAAATCAAATGAATAGAGCTTATGGAGACGATTTTGGATATTAGCTCTGAAAAACATAATTCAAAAAAAAGAGCTTCTATCGGGTTGGCCGAAAAGGTGCAAAATGAGATGCAAGTTGCAGTGAGAAGCCAGACCTTGTCAGGTCGGAGCCGATCGGCAACACAGCAGATGATCCATCGCCGCCCGGCCCTGCGGGAGGCATTCTGAAGGGCCATTTCTTCGTTGCGGCTCCGCAGGGCCACTTTGGGGGCGACTTTGTCGCCGCGCCTCGAAATGACCTCGTCAGAATGCCTCTGAACCACTAGTGCTTAGTTGCGTAAGTCCGGATAAAGGTTAAGTTTTAGTATCTTAATTGTGTTTTTAGGCTAATCATGATAACCACGGCAACAAGCCCCGTGGAGTCTCCCTCTTGTTGGCGTTGTGTTTACCTGATA
>PUNP01000752.1 GCA_003551785.1 Candidatus Brocadiaceae bacterium
CCCAAATCCCAAACCGCTACTCTTTCGACCTCCTCTTCGGTCGTAACGCCTTCAAGGACTTTTGCCGCCCCGTCCTGGCTGAGCGTAGGCAGTTTCTTTTTCTCGAAGGCCATATCAGCCAACTCACCCTCATCACCGCTTCTCAAAATAAGATTTTTGATTTCTCTATCGACGGGTATCATTTCAAATAGCCCCGCTCGACCGGCGTATCCGGTTTCTGCGCACAGCGGGCAGCCGACGGGTTTTGGTGCTGTTTTTGTTGCCGGCGCTTCAAAATGGCATTTTTTCAGAAATCCTTCATCGACAATTCCGGTTTGCACACAATGCGGACACGGCTGCCGTACGAGTCGCTGTGCGATAGCCAGAAGCAGTGTACTGGCCAGTAGATCGCGTGACACACCCAAATTCAACAGCCGTGTCACCACCCCCGCAGCGTCGTTGGTATGCAGAGTCGATAAGACAAGGTGGCCGGTCAATGCGGCTTTCACGGCGATGTCGGCCGTCTCGGCATCCCGTATCTCACCGATCATGATCACGTCCGGGTCGTGCCGCAGCGCGCTGCGCAGCGCGGCGTTAAAGTCCACCCTGTGGCTGTCGATGCGCACCTGCGTGGCGCCCTGCAGCGGTATCTCCACAGGGTCTTCTATCGTCAGGATATGCTGCGTTTCAGACTCCTTGATCAACCGCATACCGGCATACTGAGAAGTTGTCTTCCCGCTGCCGGTCGGGCCGGACATCAGAATGATACCGTGCGGTTTCTTCAATGCGCTGCGGAATATCTCCAGGTGCCGTGCGCTCATACCAAGATGCCCTACATATGTCAGTTCGGACTCAGCCGCCGCACCAAAACTGAGTATCCGCACCGTCACCTTTTCCCCATACATGTTGGGTATCACGGCTATCCGCATGCTGACCTCTTCCCCGAGGATGTCCATCGTTATCTGCCCGTCCTGGGGCACACGGTGTTCGGATATGTCCAGATTCGCGGCGACTTTGATCGCAGAAATAACCTCGGTCGTAAGCTCCATGTCCAGTGTCTGGTCAAGGCGCAGGATGCCGTCAATCCGCATCCGAACATATCCCTCGGTCTGCCCCGGGTCAATATGAACGTCCGAACTGTGCACTTGCAGGGCGCGTCGGATCAGACGCTGGAACATGTTCAGCGGAGTCCCGGCTTGTGCCGAATCATCTTCTTCATAGTAACTCCATATCGAACGCCACACTTGCGCCTTGTTCTTCACGTCAATTCGGCGCACCTGCAACCCCGTGCGGCCCTCAATACGTAGAATCGCCGTGTCAATATCCTCTTGGTCTGACACCACTTCCAGAACGCCGTTACGGCGCGCTACCGGCAGCACGCCATACTGTCGTGCCAGTGCTCCAGGGACAATTTCTATAACTTCAGGGGGTATCAGCACCCGACGCAAATCTATCGGTTCCGGTTTACTTTCAGTTGACATATATGCTTATAAAATTGAATCTGAGTATTAATTCCCCCGGCGATTCGTAATTCGATATCCCGGGATTCTCTATCTGCACATTTATGGGTAAGTCACTCATTTGATTTAACAGGCTGATGATACTTGCAAAGCTGCCTCTCACTATATATTCATAATACAGCCGGTTCGGCGCATCTGTGCTTCCTGCCTCCTCCTCCGTTTCAACTCTGCGTCGGTCAAACCGGAGACGGTGACTGCTTACTTTGTCGTCAAGCAACAGAAGTGAATCGATAGCCCCACGGCGCCCTAATGAACCGTACTGCTTTTGCAGTTCTTCGATCATAGCTTCTGCGTCGCTAATCTCCCGCTGTATACTGTCCGCCCGCAACTCACTTTCCACCACAGTATCGTCGTTTTCAGGATCGGGTATTTGCGTAGGAGCGCCGCTTTCGGCCAGATCATCGCTCAGTTCACTGACCTCGAGAGTCAGCATGTCCAGAAAAGTCCAGCGCGAAAGCACTATAATCATCATGGCGAAAAAGATGCCAAAGGCAATCCTTTTGAATGTGTTGAACTTCCGCCAGAACGTACAAAACTCGTTCTTCCACTGCCTCACATTTCTTTTAATAGCTCTGATCATACGAGTCCCTTTTTATAGTAAATACATAACCCGGACAAGCCGGAAAAGTCGTTGTTAGTTGCTGGTTGCTGGTTGCTGGTGAACGTCCAACGACTCAGACCAATGCCCGCTGAACACCGAATACCGAACACTAAGCGCCTATTCCACAACAGCAACATAATACGTGAAAATCACATCGCCCGACGACGGGTCTTCGGTGATTTCACCGGGTTCCACCATCAGGTCCTGCCCGTTCTCTGTGCGGCTGATAGCCTGGATGAAGCCGCTTACACCACCGCCGCGCGACATGCCTTTTACTTCATATTTGTTTCTTTCAATTGACCTGACCGACTCAATCCGAATATGCGGGGGGACTTCTGCAGCGATGTTGTTGAGCATTTGCAGGAAAGTTTCCGACATCACCTCTGATTCGCGCAGCAATCTGACCATATCAAGTTTATTGTTCAATTGTTCAGTAAGAGAATTGACATGATTGGCAGCGGAATTTCGCGCCTGTTCGAGTTCTTCCCAGCGCTGCAATCGGTTTTGAATCCGTTCCCGTCGTCTAACCAGTCCCAGCCAACTCGACCCCACATAGAGCAAGGTCACCAGGAGTATGGCAAAGAACAACCATGTTCCGGCTCTGTATGGGTCGCGCGGTTCGGGCCTGCAGCCGACGACCGGGCAGAGTTCATCGAATTCACCGGCCCTTGATGCGCAGGCCATAGCGGCGATTTTCGCAGCGGCATCGCCCATCCAATGCCATTCAACGGGCGCGGCTTTCATCATATCGGCCCACTTGCTCTGCTCACCTTCGTCCAAACGCCGGCACGAGAAAACGGTCACCGGCAGGTCGCCATGCGCGCCCAGTCTCCTGGCAACGCGCTCCAGCCGCTCTTCATCTACACCGCCGGTATTCCCGGCCAGGTGCCCGACCGGCATCGCTGTGACGCTAAAAGGCAGGTCCCCCTCGGCGGGGGCGGCGTAAAAAGCATCTTTTTCTTTGAGTATAAGCAGCCTCGGTGTAGTGAGCCGGTTTTTTCTCGCCACTGTCCAGCCTAAAGCAGCTATTTCGAGTGAGCCCGCACCGGTAAAATTCAGCCCGTATTCCTCACAAAAATTCCGGTAGCGTTCCAGAAGCGCATTGTCAAAACCGGTCAGCAACAGCACATTGTCGTTAGCGCCCATAGCATAGTTCGACGCTTTAGCAGCCGCGAAGCGCAAGTTAGGTTCTTCGAGCGATAGCGACTCCTGGGCCTCGAAACGCACCGCGGTCTGGAGTTCCTCCGGCTCAGCGTCGAGCGGAAGCTGCAGTTCCATGTCCTGTACGTCGGACGCCAGCAGCACACGCGCATAGGTTGCATTATGATGTGCGGCGAATTCCAGAAGCTCCTCCGGCAGCCGCGAATACTGCGCCTGCCCGGCCTGCTCACTGGTATCGATACAGGCCCAATGCCGCTTCTCACGGCTCATCACCGCTACGCGCCACCGCTGCCCGTCATGCATGAAAACCGCCGTCGTTTTTTTTGTTAGGTTGAACATTTTTTCGGCTCCCCGTCTTCTTTGCGAATGTTGAGACCGCTCACGTGAATCTTAAACCCCGTTTGCAAAATAAAAAAAGTCGCCGGCAATTGGGTACTGGTTGCTGGTTGCTGGTTGCTGGTAAACGTCCAACAACTCAGACCAATGCCCCCTGAACACCGAACACCGAACACTGAACACTGAACACCGAACACTGAACACTGAACACCGAACAC
>PUNP01000457.1 GCA_003551785.1 Candidatus Brocadiaceae bacterium
GACAGAGAACAATATGCAAAATACAAATACAACTGAAGATACCCCCGAAGTCGAGGCCGGCTCCGTGGAAGGACGTGTCAGCAGAGTTTCCGGGCCGCTTGTTATCGCGGAAAACCTGACAGATGCGAAAATGAATGAGATGGTCAGGGTCGGGAAAGAGCGTCTTTTCGGTGAGGTTATTGAAATTCGCGGCAATGCGTATTCTATTCAGGTTTATGAAGAAACCGAGGGTATTGGCCCGGGCGACCCTGTCGTTCCCACGGGAATGCCATTAAGTGTTGAGCTTGGACCAGGTTTGATTACCTCTATTTACGACGGTGTTCAGCGCCCTTTAGACCTGCTTGAAGAACAGACCGGCAATTTCATAACCCGCGGGGCTGAAGTACCCGCGCTGAGCCGCGAGAAAAAATGGGAGTTTAAGCCGCAGAAAAAGGAGGGGGATAAGGTGGTGACCGGTGATATAATCGGCACGGTTCAGGAAACCGCCGTTGTCGAACATCGTGTTATGGTACCCGGTGGTGTCAGCGGAACGCTGAAGAAAATCGGTGAGACAGAAGCCACCATTACGGAGCCGGTTGCCGTGATTGAAACGGAAGATGGGGAAGAAAAAGAAATCACTATGCTCAAAACACAGCCTGTCCGTATCCCGCGTACGGCCGCTAAAAAACTGCCGCCTAACATCATGCTGGTCACCGGGCAGCGTGTGGTCGACATGTTTTTCCCGCTTGCTAAAGGCGGCACCGCATGCGTGCCTGGGCCTTTTGGCAGCGGAAAGACGGTTGTGCAGCACCAGTTGGCAAAATGGGCTGACGCCGATGTCATTGTTTATGTGGGCTGCGGTGAGCGTGGTAATGAAATGACCGACGTGTTGCTGGAACTCCCCGAGCTCGAAGACCCGCGTTCCGGTGAAACGCTGATTAACAGAACGGTATTGGTTGCTAATACGTCCAATATGCCCGTAGCTGCGCGTGAAGCATCGGTCTTTACCGGCATCACTATCGCCGAATATTTCCGGGATATGGGATATTCTGTTGCACTGATGGCCGACTCCACCTCAAGGTGGGCGGAGGCTATGCGGGAAATCTCGGGCCGTCTCGAAGAGATGCCGGGTGAAGAAGGTTACCCGCCGTACCTGGCCAGCCGAATTGCAAGTTTCTATGAACGTTCGGGCCGTATTATCTGCCACGGACAGGATGATCGGGAGGGGAGCTTGAGCGTTATCGGTGCCGTTTCGCCTCCGGGTGGGGACCTATCCGACCCGGTTGTGCAATCAACATTACGGGTCGTCCAGGTCTTCTGGAGTCTTGAAGGTGAACTGGCTGCCGCACGTCATTTTCCGGCTATTTCCTGGCTGCGAAGCTATTCTCTCTACCAGCAGAACCTTGATAAATGGGCCGATGAAAATGTTAATGAACAGTGGGCGAAAAACCGCGAGCGCGCTATGGCCTGCTTGCAGAAGGAATCCGAGCTTGAGGAACTCGTGCGGCTTGTCGGCATGGAATCCCTTTCAGACGACGACCGGCTTCTGATGGAAGTGTCGAGGATGCTGAGAGAAGACTTCCTTCACCAGAATGCATTTGATGATGTTGATACATATACCACACTGAAAAAACAGTATCGCTTGTTGAATTCCATATTGAGGTATGATGCAAAGGCCCGTGAGGCGTTGGAGAAGGGGGCCGAGCTTGATGACATCCTTCAAATACCGGCCGTCGAAGAAATCGCCGGCGCGCGTATGATTGCCGAGGAGGAATTGGATAAGTTTGATGGGCTGGACGATAATATTGAAAGTCAGATTACTGAACTCTATGGGAATGAGTGAATCCCTTTGATATAAAAAAGATGAGTTAAAAGCGCAGGAGAAATTAAATTGGCTAAAGAATATCTAACTGTTAAAGAACTGGCCGGTCCGCTGATGCTGGTCGAGAATGTTGAAGATGTTACTTTCGGCGAACTTGCGGAAATCGAACTCGCCGACGGTACCATACGACGCGGCCGCGTGCTTGATATAAATGAAAACCAGGCGCTGTTACAGATTTTTGAAGGCTCCTCGGGTATTAAAACGGAACAGACCAAGGTGAAGTTCCTTGGCAGGGGCCAGGAGGTCGGTGTTTCATCCGATATGCTGGGGCGAGTCTTTGACGGCTCCGGTAAGCCTATTGATGACGGGCCCGACATTATACCTGATAAGCGTTTGAATATTAATGGTAACCCGATCAATCCCTATGCCCGTGATTACCCCAATGAGTTCATCCAAACAGGTATTTCGACTATCGATGGACTGAATCCTCTGGTGCGGGGCCAGAAGCTGCCTATTTTCTCCGGTTCGGGCCTGCCCCATGCCCGGCTCGCCGCGCAAATCGCCCGCCAGTCCGACGTTATCAGCGGTGAATCGAATTTTGCCGTCGTGTTCGGTGCTATGGGCATCACTTTTGAAGAGGCCAATTTTTTTATCACCGATTTCCAGGAAACAGGCGCTATGGAAAGAACAGTGCTGTTTATTAATCTCGCCGATGACCCGCCCGTCGAGCGGATAGCCGTCCCGCGGCTGGCATCGACCGTTGCTGAATACCTCGCTTTTGAACATGATATGCACATATTGGTAATACTTACCGATATGACGAATTATTGTGAGGCGGTGCGTGAGGTGTCGGCGGCCAGAAAAGAAGTTCCGGGACGCCGCGGCTACCCGGGTTATATGTATACCGACCTTTCACAAATTTATGAGCGTGCCGGACGCCTTAAAGATTCGGAAGGTTCTATCACGCAGTTCCCGATACTGACGATGCCCGAAGACGATAAAACTCACCCTATACCCGACCTTACCGGTTATATTACCGAAGGGCAGATTATCCTTTCACGAACTCTGCACGGTGAAGGCATCTATCCCCCGGTGGACGTTCTGCCTTCGCTTTCGCGGTTAAAAGATAAAGGTATCGGGGAAGGAAAGACCAGAGCCGACCATGCCGACGTGATGAACCAGCTTTATGCCGGTTATTCCAGGGGGAAAAATGCCCAGGAATTAGCTACCGTTCTGGGTGAATCGGCTTTGAACGAGGCCGACCTACGGTATGTGAAGTTCGCTGAAGCTTTCGAGCAGAACTATATTCAGCAGGGTGAATCGGACAACAGAACCATTGAGGATACGCTGAGAATAGGGTGGGAAACCCTGGGCCTGCTGCCAAAAAACGAGCTTAAACGTATCCATAAGGAGTATATTGACGAGCATTATGAAGAAGCCCTATAAATAACCCCAAGGAGCCCCCATGGCTGATAGATTACAGGTAAATCCGACAAGAATGCAGCTTATGCAGCTTCGTAAGCGGTTAAGCGTTGCTGTTCACGGACATTCCCTGCTGAAGGACAAGCTGGAAGGCTTGATGGCCGAGTTTATGGATTTGATTGACGACTATAAGCAGATGCGTAGGAAGTTTGACCAGGACTATCCCGATGTCGCCCGCATGTTCGTCTTAGCCGGTATCGCCGGGTCGCGTGAAGCAGTCGAAGATGCCGTCAATCAGGGAAAGCCCAGCCTGTCACTGGAAGAGACGCATCGAAACATATTAAACATCCAAATCCCTCATTATGAGGTGGAAGTACATCCGGGCGGGGGCTATAGCCTGTTGGATGCACCGCTTGAGCTTGATGAGGCGGTCAGCAGTATGGCTGATTACCTGCCGGAGATATTGAAACTGGCCGAAACCGAACATGCGCTGTGGCTCATGATGAAGGAGATAGAGAGCACGCGCCGGCGTGTTAACGCCCTCGAATATATTATGATCCCACGCCTGCGTAATACCGTTAAATATATTCA
>PUNP01000168.1 GCA_003551785.1 Candidatus Brocadiaceae bacterium
CATCTGGGCCACCAGAACGCTGAAGCAGCATCTTCTTGATGGCTACACTATCAACAAAAAGCGCATCGCGCAAAACTATGAAAATTTCTTGAGTGCTGTAGCGGGTGTTAAGGCTTTATTGCCGGCCGGTGAAACGGTCAATACCGAAGATGTGCTTGAACTTATCAATGCCTTTGCCGGCGTTTGGCTTTCGCTGGATGCGTATGATACGGAAACCCTGCCGAAGGAAGGCGCCACAAAAAAAGACATCACAATAACAGCTGAAGAATTAAGGGGCGTTTTGCAGAATCTTAAACAGGATTTGCTGGATAAAAAACAGGCAAGCGAACATTTCGGTAGTGAACGACAAAAGGGGGACCTCGATGGTATTGTAGGGAATGTGTTTCAGTCATTCGGCGGCGATGACATGTATCCGAGTGTTGAGGAGAAGGCGGCACATCTGCTTTATTTCATGATCAAGAATCATCCTTTTACGGACGGGAATAAGCGTTGCGGGGCCTTTGCATTCGTCTGGTTCTTGAGAAAAGCCGGTATCCTCCGTGCCGGCATTACTCCTGAGGCTCTTACATCTTTGACACTCTTAACGGCAGGAAGTGATCCGAAGGATAAAAACAAGGTTATCGGGCTTGTTCTGCAGTTGTTGAATTAAACTGCAAATATAATTCAATCCAAAATGAGGACTGACATGAAGAATCCCGACAGAGAAAAAGTATCACTCCTGGATGAGCTCCCCAATATTGGGAAGGCCATAGCAGCATATCTTCATTTGATCGGCACTGCAAGAGAAAAACACAATGAAACAGACACCCCAACGCTTCTGGCAGATATTTTTTGAGCTCTATGAGGAGCTGCCCCGACAGGGCCCGGGCAGCCGGACCTGCACCGCAAAGGCACTCAGTCTCTGCAGTGATCTTCCCCCGGAACCTGTTATCCTTGATCTGGGCTGCGGCAGCGGATGTCAGACACTCCACCTCGCTGAACTCACGACCGGTTCTATCTTGGCGGTCGACAATCATGCGCCGTTCATCACGCGCCTCAAAGCGGTGCTAGACAGACGCGGGCTCTCACCTCGAGTGCAAGCCAGAGTCGGTGATATGGCTCGCCTTGACCTGCCGCCTGAAAGCTTTGATTTAATGTGGTCCGAGGGGGCGCTTTACAGCATCGGGATCGAGAATGCGCTGCAAATCTGCTACGGGCTGCTGCGCCCGGGTGGCTGTCTTGCTTTCACCGATGCGATTTGGCGGGTGGAATCTCCGCCACACGAAATTAAAGAAAGCTTTGCCCAAGACTACCCGGCCATGGGCCGGGCGGAGGATGTTGAAAGGGTTATCGTCAACTCCGGATTCAATCAGATCGGACGCTTTACTCTGCCTGATGAGGCCTGGTGGGCCGATTTCTACACACCGATGGAGCACCGCATTGCAGAGCTGCGCAGCTCTTACGCGGACGACGCCGAGGTCATCGCCATACTTGATCAACTCGCCCGGGAACCCGAGCTCCACCGCCGGTATTCGCACTGCTACGCTTACGAGTTTTTCGTTGTTTGCAAATCGACCCGAGGAAAAACATGAAAACGGAAGACATCCCGCTCAACCGGCTTTATAATGACCTGTCTTATTTATGGCCGGTGATGAGCCCGCCGGAGGAATATGCCGAAGAGGCGTTTTTGTGGCAGAAGGTGCTACGGGAGCATCTCGGGGCCGGCCGGCATGAGATTCTGGAACTCGGCGTTGGCGGGGGACACAATCTGTCGCACCTGACAGCGTATTATGACGCCACGGCCGTGGATATATCGAAGAAAATGCTCACGCTTTCCCGGCGGCTGAATCCTTCCGTTCACCACTGCCTCGGGGATATGCGAAAAATCCGGCTCGGCCAACGCTTCAAAGCCGTGCTGATTCACGACGCCATAAGCCATATGCTTTCGGAGAAAGATATCTTAGACACTTTCACAACGGCCGCAGCGCATATCGATACACCGGGAGTATTGATTGTTGCGCCGGATTACTTTCGAGAGACATTTTCAAGCCCAACCGTTGATTGCCGCACTCAAATCGGTGTGAACATGGAGTTGACTTACTTTGAATATGCCCATGACCCCGACCCGGACGATACATCCATAGAGACGGTATTCACCTACTTGATCCACGAGAGCGGAGAATTTAGATTGGAACACGACCGGATGATTACCGGGCTTTTCTCCAAAAGGACATGGGCCTGTCTGATGTCGGAGGCGGGATTTTCTACCGAGGAGCGCACCTTCTCTTTGGAGTCAGAGGACAGGCCGTACGTGATGTTCATTGGAAGACTTTAGTCTGCGATTGACGAGGCCGTAGAAAAATCTGGCGTTCCTTCAAATTTGCGGATGTTAACTCAGAAGATTCTGTCGATTGGCAGCTAAAAAATATTCACGAAAGTCCGCGTTTTGAGATTGCAACTCGTTTCAAAAGGAGTTACAATAAAAGTAATCGTCGTATAAGCTAACTTTCGTTTTAGAAAGAAGGAGGCAGGAAAAATGGGAAAAACTAAGACAGCTCGGAGTACAACTCAACATAATGATATAGTGCAGGTTAAGAATCCTCGCACGAACCACTATGTAAAGATTGACCGAACAGAGGGGAAAATTGTTTCGCATAAAAAATCTGCCGGGCCATATAAAAATGTGCCTGTTGCGAGGAAACGCAAGTGATTATCTATAGCCCGCTGGATGGAGATGCTTTAACCCATTCCGTGAAAAGCAATCCAAGGCATTGCTTTTTGATGACCCGGTTGGGGAGCCACGTGCCGGAAGAAGTTGATAATATCCGGACAGAGATAACGGAGCTATGTGAAAAGTATAACTACGAAGTTATTGATGCTGGATCGCGCGTTTCAGGAAGGGATTTCCTCTTAAAAATATGGCAATTAATTGCATCTTCTCCATTATCAATAGGGATTTGCCATGAAGAAATCCCTGAAAAAACTCAGGCAAATATTTATTATGAAATAGGTGTCGCCCAGGGATTGGGGAAAGAAACATTACTTGTCAAATCTCCTGAAGTTAATGTACCCAGCGATTTTAATCGTACTGAATATGTTGAGTACAATGAATCGTTCTCTGAGAATTTCTCAGCATATTTTAAGACTCTTTTCGAGCAAGCAGATCATTATGAAACAGTAGCAGATCAACTTGATAGAAATCCAATCTTAGCGCTTGATTATTATAAAAGAGCCTTTCTTATTTCTGGTGATAAGCGTTTAAGGGAAAAGGCAAAGGAACTTCTTAATCAAACTGAACTTAACGATAGAGCTAAGAATAGCGTTGAATTGCTTGCTGCCGAATTTTAATTTACTGGCCGGCATTCCACTTTTCGCCTGATAATAGATTATGAATCGGGGGACAAAGAAAATTCAGTGTTGTTACCTGTCACATTGGGGGTTAAGATGTTCCATTTCAATTTACAAAAAATGATACAGGCGGCAGGGGTTCTTTTCCGAGCTCAAAAACCAGCTAAGGAGATGGAAATGATCCGCTTGGTGAAATTGCTATATATCGCAGACCGTAAATGCCTGCAAAAGAGTGGCAATCCGATAATCGGCGATCGTATTGTAGCAATGAAATATGGACCTGTCCCAAGTCGCACTTACGATATCATCAAAGGGAAGGATATTGAATCGGGAAAATGGGATAATTATTATGGAAAAATTCAAAACACGATCAAGTTGCGCAAAGCTCCCGGTTTGGGGAGCTTGAGTAAGTTTGAAATCGAAATATTGCAGGAAGTTCATGAACTTTTTGAACATATGGCCGAATTTGATATTGTTGAAGAAACA
>PUNP01000485.1 GCA_003551785.1 Candidatus Brocadiaceae bacterium
AGTCATAAAAGTAAAAAAAGAGGAGCCGGAAAAGTAGTTGTTTGTTGCTGGTTGCTGCTGGACTGCCAACGAATGGTAATGGAATTCAAAACCAATAAAGACTAAAATGGAAGAATTGTTTGTAGGAACCCTAAAACCCAGGACATAGTAGTGATGAATAAAAAAAAAGAGCATTTACATGAAAACCCCTGCACGGTTGGGAAATATTCCCACCTTCACCAACCGTCCGCCGCTCCGAGCGAGGTGCCGAAGCATGAATTTGCATCCTCGCTGGATGAGCAGGAAGCTCAACTGGCGGCCAACCCCTTGATACAGCGTTTTGCCGAGTCACGCAGGCATATGGCCTCCGATCCGCACCGCCCCGCCTATCATTTCGTCAGTCCGGAAAGCACGATGAACGACCCCAACGGACTGTGCTTCTGGCAGAACCGATGGCACCTTTTTTACCAGGCTTATCCCCCTGAAGACCGCCGCCAGCACTGGGGGCATGCGGTCAGTGACGACCTTATACACTGGCGCGATCTTCCCTATGCCATCTACCCGAGCCCGGAAGAATGCTGCTATTCCGGCGCTGCTTTCGTTGAAGAGGGTCGGGTTATTGCAATGTACCACGGCACCCGCGCCGGCAATATGGTGGCTGTTTCAGAAGACCCTTTACTGCTGAACTGGAAAAAACTGTCCGGAAAACCCGTCATCCCCATGGCCGGCAGTGGTAACAAGGAATATGACAGGTGGCATGCGCCTGACGGCAGCCGCTTACCTTACCAGGTGTTTGATCCCTGTATCTGGGGAAAGGATGGATTTTACTACTCACTTTCGGGAGGATGCCTGCCTGAAGGGCCTGGAGGCAAGCCTGTCAGGGCAAATTTCCTGTTCCGCTCCTCTAATTTGATCGACTGGGAATACCTCCATCCCTTCGTCGAAGGCGACCGTTTCACGCTGACAGGCGATGATGGGGCCTGTCCCTATTTCTGGCCGATCGGCGATCAGTATATCCTGTTTTTCTACAGCCATATGAGTGGCGGGCAGGCATTGCTGGGGGATTATGACAAAATACGGAATAAGTTTGTGGTTACTGATCATTACCGATTCAACTTCGGCGCTTCCACTCCGGGCGGCGTGCATGCCCCTTCCGCTTTCCCCGACGGCCGGGGCGGAGTCATGCTCATCTTCAACATGAATCCGGCCCGCCCGACCAGCGGCTGGAACCAGATTATGACATTGCCCAGGCATCTCACACTGACCGACAGGGATGAGTTGACAATCGAACCGGTCGAGACGGTGCGGTCTTTACGATACGCTCACGAAAAGGTCGGCCCGATGGAACTTTCGGCCAACCGGGAAGTCCTACTGGAGAAGGTAAAGGGTAAGGAGATGGAGATTATGGCAGAAATAGATCCGCTGGAGGCTCCCATGGTTGAATTGAACGTGTTTCGCAGCCCCGGCCGGGAGGAGTTCACCCGCATAGCTTTCTTTCCCGAACGCGGCTATCGCAATCGTGGGCATCGCAGGGAAGGCCCGCCTTATGGACTGGTCTCTATTGACTCTTCCTACGCCTCACTCGATCCGGAGGCAAAGTCCCGCGCGCCCGAAACAGCCCCGGTTCTTTTACAAGAAGACGAACCGCTCCGTCTCCGTGTTTTTATTGACCGCAGCGTGGTGGAAGTCTTTGTGAATGAAAGACAGTGTTTGGCCCAGCGCGTCTATCCGAGTCGGGAGGACAGCAAAGGCGTTTCGCTTCGCTCCCAGGGCCGCTCTGCCCAATTAAATTTACTGCACGCCTGGAAAATGCGGAGCATTTATTATACAGAGAGGCAAATATGAAAGCAGTCAATATAGGCAACAGAGGCGAACTGATGGTGGGTGATCACCTTATTGAACGACTCTACGGTGAAATAGCGTTCCGTTTTGCCGGATCCGGCTCTGATGAACGATAATCCAAAATGTTGATATTGAGCAAGTCCAAACCGCTCTGCTCGATTCGAACGTTTACTTAGGAAATGATATCTAAGTGTAAATGTGATAACATTTTTTCCGGGATTCTTGAATTTTTAATTGGAAATCACTAACTATAAATGTAGCTTGTAACTTTACCGTAGAATAAATAGTACAATTGTAATTTATCCGTAAAATACAAGCTTGGAGAAACGAAAATGAATAAACCACTCGCACAAGATTATACCATTATTTGGCACGATTCAGATGACCGCTTTTACTTCGACGGCTGCGGCCTGGCGAATCTCGGTGGAGGGGATTGGCTGGCGGTGGTGCCGCACGTTCCCCGGAGCGGAGAAAAGGATTTGCGAGCTCAGCTTCCAACCCAGAGCCGTATCCATATAATTCGAAGCAATGACGGGGATGCAAGCTGGAATAAAGTGTCTGAACTGCCCTATTATTCTGCGGTACCGTTTCTGCACAACGGTGCCGTTTACCTTTTTGCCAACACAGGCGTTGAGGATAACGGTCAAAAGGTGCGTTTGAGCTTCACCCAATATCATCCCATGCCCTGCGGCAATCGTAAATTCTGCGTCATTTGGGATAAAGCGTCAGGTTTGTTTTGGGCGACGACCAATCCATCGGTCAACTCCCAGGAACTGGTTGATTGGTCCGGCATGCGCGTTAAGAACAAAGGGTATAAGGGTGGATACCGACGTTTCCTGATGCTCTACTACAGCCTGGATGGATTGAACTGGATGCAGGCCGGATGCGTGGCACAGGCAGCCAGGCTTTGGCAATCCTTCAGTTATCCAGCTTTGACTGTTGACGGGCAGGATTTGGGAATCATTGCACGATCGAATATTAACGGCCCGAACCCCCACGACGCGGACGGCGCCACTTTTCACCGGGTGAAGAATTTCCGTGAGCTGGCCATGAATCTTCACCCGGAAAGGGATTAGAACGAAATAAAAAGATGAACATGACAAAAAATTTTTTCGATTGGGGACTTAATTTGCCGGAAAAGGCCGTTCCGAGGCGCATTTCACGCCGTTTCGGTGTAAATGGCGTCGAACAGCTTGCCGAACTACCCGGCCCTGGATGCATAAAGCGCCTGTGGATGACCGGCAATAATATCGGGCGTGAGCTCATTTTGCGCATCTACTTCGACAGCGCCAAAACGCCGCACGTAGAAGCGCCGCTGTCGGATTTTTTCGGACTGATGCATAACCTGTCCGAAAGATACTCGAAATACTGGGAAGAAAATAAAGACCGGGCGGCCTACACGATAAACACACCGTTTTTAGCATCAAAACCCCATAACGGCTTTACATGTTATTTTCCCATGCCGTTCTCCGGCTCGGCCAGAGTTGAAATCGAAAATGATTCGGGCCGAAACTCAAAGATTTTTTGTATCATTGACTGGCACGCCTATCCAGACGCCGAACTCGAAGAGGAGATGCGATTCTGTGCCCGATGGCGGCGCGAAGCACCAGCTCGCGATTTTCAGGATGATTTCCTCATCCTCGACGCCGACGGCCCCGGACGGCTCGCCGGATTCGTGCACAGCGTTGATATGCTCCATGACCGCGATTTTATGCGCTGGAGCCATGCGGGCTCAGATAACATCTACCTTGACGGAGCCGGACCATATCCGGCTTTTCTGCGCGGGATCGGGGGTGAAGATACCTTCGGAACATCATATGGGGGCCATACCTACAGACCGCAGTCAGCGCTTTTCTCCGATATGCCTTATTACGTGCAGAAAAACCCGGGAAACGATAACCGCCAGAAGCTGGTTGGATACCGCTTCTTCGCAAATGACGCCATATGCTTTGACCGCTCGATACATTTCCGTTTTGGCGCCCGCGCTC
>PUNP01000357.1 GCA_003551785.1 Candidatus Brocadiaceae bacterium
CCCTGATATAAGTTCCACCTGCCGAGGTGATTGAGGCGCGGAACAGTCGTCCCTGGACTATCCTTGCAACTGCCCCCACGGAATTGGGCAACTCCATAATACCTGTCCGAACCGGTCGAATACGGGTTCTCTCCGGTAACGAAAAGAAAGCGATACGCGGAATACTGTCTTCCGACATGCAACCCACCCGGAACATAAGTATGGGTCCGGTGGTCACCGCCGCCCGTACGTCCTGTAAGGCCCGGGCAAGTAAATATTTCCCGGTAAGAACGACCGCCATCAACCGGATACCTGCTCACTCCCGGAAAATAACTCTCAATCCAATCTGTTGGCGGATAAAGGGCGGCATACCCACTCGAGTACAAACGCGGGAATCCCCACTCATCATAGTCATTGGCATACATCATCATGTTCAGATGGATATTACGAAGCTGACTGGAACATGCAATAACCTGTGCTGAATCTCTGGCCCGCTCAAGCGCCGGCATCAGCATCGCTGCCAGAATAGCGATGATCGCTATCACCACCAAAAGTTCTATCAACGTAAACCGCAACATCTTACGTACAAAGTTATACATGATACTACCTCCTATAAAAAAAGGTGTAAAGTTACCTGATTATTCCAGCCACTTTTCTAAACGTTACAAATAATTTGTCGTCAGAAAAAAATATGCAATCTCCCGACTCACCAGTAACAACCTCCTGAGCACCGCAACTCTCATCCTTTTGGATATCGTTTTCCATTATAAAATATTATAACACATTTTTTCACCTAAGTCAAATAAAAAAAAACGCGTGTAAGTATTCACTGAACCACGTCAAAGCATCCCCACCGTGCCCTGTGCCGGTGGAAATGAAGATTCTCAGCACAGCCGCGCTATGAGTGCCACAATCCGCCCTGTTCGGCCCTTCCGGCGCTTGCGCAGGCAGCTAAAATAAACGATAGACGACCGTGCAAGCGCCGGAAGGGCCGAACAGGGCGGATTCACGGCTACGTTATGTAAAATCGACACTTAGCAATGAATCTTCATTCCACCGGCACAGGGCACGGTGGGGATGACACGGTGTTCACTGAGGATTTACAATCGCGTGAATAACCTTTCTTATAGAAAGCAGCGAAAACGCCCCCATGGTTTCATTCCGCATCCGGAGCCACTACTACGCTTTCCCTTTTGGCAAGCTCAGGCCGGAGTTTCACCGCCGGCATGCGCTTGCGCGTTCCCACAAATCCTTCGAGCACCTCGATAAGATGCAGCGACAGGTCGCGATAATCGACTCCGGCGGAGGTGATTGCCGGTGTCATAACGCTCCCCCAGTCGGTGTTGTCGAAGGCGGCTATACTGACATCCTCCGGTACTCTGAGTCCGGCTTTGCGCAACGCCAAAAGACCTCCGAAAGCGCTCCTGTCGGTGCCGAACACTATCGCCGTCGGCCTTCTCCTCCCTTGCAGAATCTGTTCGGTCAGTTTTTCCGAAGTGTCGATCAGGTATTTCAAACGCCCCGCACCGAAAGGTCCCTGATCCCCTCCGGGGGCCGTAGCTATCAGTGACTCGTCAAGCTCCCTGCCGAAATGATGCATAGCCTCCATGTATCCTTCGTAGCGCGCCTTAAGCGAGGGGGAGTAGGTACCGACAACTACCAGCCCTATGCGCCTGTGCTGATAGGCGAGCAGATACTGGACTACCTCATGCATTGCTGCGCCCCAGTCAACCTGAAGGCTCACACCGCGGCTGTAAGGCATCTTCTCACTCACCGTCACAAGCGGCAGTCCATAGTCACGCTCGACCATCCGGAAAAAATCGTCAGGGTAATTACCCAGCAGGATGCATCCATCAACACTGTCGAGCACGATCGGCGCTTCCTCAGCATCGCCCTTCCAGAAATCCACAACACATCGGTAGCCGGATTCCGATATAACGGCAGCCATAGTCGGCAGTATCTTTTCCAACCAGGGATCGTTTTCCGAGACTGCGCTTACCAATATCCCAATACAGTTTTTGAGCGGTGACCTCATGGCGCGGGCAAAAAGGTTGGGACGATACCCCAACTCATGTACCGCTTCCTTCACTTTTGAACGGACGGTTTTTGAGCCCCGGCCGCTGAGAGCTTTGGATACGGTCCCCGGGCTTACCCCCGCGCGCTTCGCCACATCAACAACTGTCGGTTTATCTGCCATAGTTCATATCCTTTCAGAAATCATTTTCCATTACGATTATATTCTACTTTATTACGCCAGCCGGCGTCAAATGCGGGGAGTCACTTGACCATAATGAGAACAATATTTAAAATAAAATAACATTTTAGCAAAGCCCGTTACCTGATCACCACCGTGCTCTGTGCCGGTGGTGATGCTGCCTGGTTCACTGAGGACTTACGCGTAAAGTTATCCCTTTACACTTGAGATAGTGTCTGTTGTACATTTCTTGACGACCACACTTTGGTGCATGCTATAGGCCCTATAAGTCCTATAAGTCCTATATGTCGTATGCCCCGAACGAGAATCATGAATTGTGCAATGGGCTCGATAACAAAAAAATGAATGTATTAACCCATAGTCATGATAAGATTTCTACTGCTGGAAAAATCTGGCTGCCACGCCTCAGCAAGCCAACAATTGTCCGTCCCGGCGAAGAATTTGAAATTAATATTACATATTGCGACGGTGCCGACATTTCATCTGTCATGGCGGATAAGAATGATGCGTCCGGGCGGCTGCATTTAAAGGGAATGCAAAAAAATAAAGCTGAGGGCTATGCTCTCATTGTATCTTCCGACCATCAAATGCCTCATGGCCTTTACGATCTTTCACTATATGCGGAAAAAAAAAGAATCGCTTTTGAGCCGCATTGTTTATGGGTATGTGATCCCGATCCGGGGCCTTTTACCTGTGCTCACATATCGGATTTGCACATTTTGAGTAGCGGTAAATCACAACCTCGTGACAGATCAGTTATAATCGACAACCTGATGCGATATCTTGCAGAGGATATCCGACCGGACTTTATTATTAATACCGGAGATATCGTAACACGTTACGATCAAAATAAGGAATTATTGCCACCGGAAAAAGTTGGTTGGCAAATCCGGCAAGTAAAAAAAATTTTACTGAAATATCGCATTCCCCATTTTATAACGCCGGGTAATCACGATCTCGCACGCCCCTTCACCAGGCGAGATTGGCTTCAAGATATCGGGGGAGCGCCTGACGCCCGGCGTGATGATTATTCGTTTTCTTACTGCGGTGTCAAGTTTATCGCGATTGATCGGTCTGTTTATTATAATGATGACCATAATTCTCTTAGCAATCATATCACGGAGCGCCGCCATGAGTGGCTGCATGAAGAACTTGAAAGTCTGCCTGCGGGGTGGAAAGCTGTAATTTTCTGTCATTATGATTATGGGCGGGAGCTCCCCCCTTATCTGAAAAAATATAGAATATTCACGGTGCTGTACGGCCATAGCAGCAAACCATGCATTGAGGAGGAATTCAGTGACTATGACGGTGGGTTGAGAAAACCGTACGATTACCAAATTCTTGAGCTAAACGACGACGGGCTCACGCTGATGGGGCATAACACGAACATTTCATAAACCTCACCCCGCATCTCTCATAACCCTAAAGCCAGGGGCGTGGCCGAAAAGCGCACAATAGCAATACGCAACGATCTACCGCGCCCTTTCAGTATAAAGAAGGGAGTGATAGACCGTTTTTCCCTTGGGATAACTTCCCGTCTTTCAGTTTGGTCCGCTCCCGGCGTCTCGATAAACTGATCTGTGCGTGAAAAGATTGCACAAGATC
>PUNP01000315.1 GCA_003551785.1 Candidatus Brocadiaceae bacterium
CCCAAAATGCTTAGAGCCCTCTTTTCAGCATCAAAAACAGCCCTCTAAGCAATATATAGCGCCCATTTATTCCGTATCTGTCTGCTCTCAAAAGACTTGCTCCGGTCCGACCCCAGGGCGTCCGACATTTTTTATGTTAACTGCCGCGCTCCCGGCTTCTGAGCTTTCTGAACAGCAGCACTGCCGGAATGGAGAGCAGGATGAAAACCGCCGCTGCGCTGACCGTCATGAAAACCCAATTGGTTACGGCAGGATGCTTATCATCTGCTGGTGATTCGTCTTTGTCGGCAGGTGTTTCTTTTACCGGCCCATCTTCTTCGTCGCGAGGGACATCATTTGCCAGTTGCTCATAAAAGGGCCCGAACGCTTCTTTCCAGCGCCCTTTGTCGCCTTTAAACTCGGGTTCCACCGGTCTTCCTTCGGCCAGCGCTTCCAGGCGGCGGGCGCGCTGCCGTGCCAATCTTTCGGCTGCTTCTTTCAATTCGTCGGTTTTCCTTCGTACTATTTTCCCATCTTCATTCATCTCGAAATAAGGGAAATAGTCGGGGTTCCTGTATCCCTCTCCCTGGCGGTACCGGCCAAGCTCTAACTCCCCCGTCTCCTGGTCATAACGGCATTCAGCAGCCAAAACAAGCTCTCCGGTATACGCATCCCACGCCGCAGTGGTAAACGCATCTCCCCACGTCTCCCCACCGAAACCGAAGTAATAGAAATCCCAGCGCAGGCGGCGGAAATACGCGTGCATATGCGGCGACAGCATCAGTCTTTTCGGATCCGGGCTCCCGGGTATTAGTTCGCTGATGCGTTCGAGCATCTCCTCGGCTGGAATTATCTCCTTATCATCCCGATATGGTAAAGGATACACCGAAATAGATACGCTCTCAATTATCCCGGTTCGGGCATGCAGGAAAATACGCACGCGCTGCAATCCGCCGCTGAATTTCTTGCGCTCGGTCTCCCAAGTGTATATAAAATCTCCGTGGCGTTCCCGCTTGGAAAAGCGATTAAATTTGTCACGAAATTCTTCCGGAATAAACCGCCGGACGCGCTCAAAAACTTCCGCGGCGATCTCCTCTCCCTCTTCTATGGTGACCTCACGCCTTTCAAATCCGGGTGGTGATTTTCTACGGATTCCATACATTTCCACGCGTATCCATTCATTACCATCCGGGAAGCTTAATGCGTATTCAATAGAGTTATAGTCTTCATCACCCGGTTGTATGGGAATTTGCAACCGCGTACCCATGGATCTGAGTTTCAAGGTCGGGGACTCCAATTGAGAAGTCAGACGCTTGCGAAAGTAGGACTTTTCGATCTCGGGCCACACGGCGCAGCAAAACTCAACGCCCCGTTCGATTATATCCCTGCGCACGATCTCTGGAACTTCCACCTCGAGCCCATCGCCTTCGGCGAATGCCGTCGAAAACGCCAGCACCGCGATAATCGCTATTGTTACAATCACACGAAAAACCGTCTCAGTTAAATGTACTACCACATTTGTTTCAATATCCTTACTCATATTTGATCCCATATTAAAGAATTTCACTGTCGTTTTTTACCGTACCTGGCCGGATACAGCTTTTCCTCTTCTGGCTCGTCGGCTATCCCTCTATAGGTTTTATTACCCACGATAACATCGACGACATAGTTCTGGGGGAAGTTACAGTTTTGTGGATCCAGCATCCATTGCTCAGCAGCCTTTCCTGCTTCTTTCATCGTCCTATAATCTCCGGTTTGCGGATTCAGCTCAAGAGCAAACTCCAGGAATTTTTTGGTGTATAGCTGGTGATGAACGTGTGTAGAATCCTCCCAGCTCAATATCACATCAACCCCCGCTTCTTCAAGTACACCGGGAATGCTCATGCCGACATCTGGTTCTTCGGCTGTAAGACATCCCTTGGCTATAAACAGGAACACGTCCTCCAGATTCCTATCCAACAACAGTGTTGATGCCCGAAAACTTTTACTTTTATCTCTGTCATACAATTCTTCCGCCCCTTCAGCTTCATACCAGCCAAAAAGACCGGCGTTGGCGTGTGTTGCCATATCAATAAGGGCCATTTTTTCTTCCCATTCCTCCAGGGCTCCATTATTCTCATCTCTCTTTTTATTACGGTAACCATTCGCATTAAAACCTGTTGCACCGGTTATGTCGGCATTAAACCTGATACCGGCCCTTTCATCATTTAGCCAAAAAACATGTACACGATCCCAGAAGTTTCTGTAACCGTATCCCCTATGTAATTCCAGGTCGAACGTATGGCCGACCTCATCTTCAAAGTTGCTGAGTTCCACGTCCACCAGACTTTTCGTGTCCTGGGCTGCGTTATAACGTCCGCTGAGGCCGCCGACGGCAGGGAATATCAGTATCGCGACCTCGTCTCCGTCGGCTGCCGCACTATCCTCTTCAATTTTCAATTTAATATGTTCATCGTCTGTTCCGTCAAACGAGAACCAAGTTGGATCGTTGGCTGACATGGAAACGCCAGTATATTGGTAGTCCGTTTCATTCCAGAAATTTGGGTGTCTGAATATATTATAGTGATCCTCGGCTTCATCGTATTTTGCGATAAAAGCCAGCGGAGAGGGCGGATAGGAGCCCGAGTAGTTCACCAATCCCCGTTCATTTTCATCCTGACATACTTTGAGAGTAAAATCCGACTCTCCCGGCAGAATTTTTTCTTTTTTCCCCTTGACCAAACGCCATGAGCTCGGAGTATAAACAACCCATTTTTCTGGTACGAATCTGTATTCGAACCGCATGGTCAGCGTCCACCAGAATCCGTCCTCATCGACGTCATAAGTTTCTTTTAATGTCGGATGTATCAGGTCATGGCTGTTGCAGTCCGGCTCCTCACTTCGGAATTTCAGTTCGCCGTTTCCCGGCAGGGATTCCGGTTCTCGCACACTCGAACGCGGCCAGTCGAAGCAGTAATGTCCCGCATGCGGTTCACCTATATTCTGCACAACGTTTTCGGTTTCACAGGGTTCTTCACCAATTTCTTCTATCGTAATTATCCCCTGGATGACGAAGTCTCCCTCCAGCAGCAACCGGTCGTCCCCGGTTTCGCTGTCACGTCCGTCCCACTCTATTTCATACTCGTTCACGTTTTCACCGACGGGGACGGGGTTTTCCTCGTGTTTCTCCCTGATAACCTCATCCTCGATATTTTCGTACGCACCGTAAAAATACTCGTGAGCATGATTGTTCTGATCATATTTTATCGTAAACTGAGCTTCGGTGACATTCAACTGATTTTCCGTCCCCACGATTCTATAGAGGATTTTAGCCGGGTTTTCGGGGTAATCGATACGGGTCTTCACATCCAGGGTCTGGCCCCAGACGGACTCGCCGTCTTTGTCCAGTATATCATATATTTCCGTCTTAAGAACATACACATCCCTCTCGTCGCCATAATCGTCCGGGTCGCCGGGATCGTGGACATTTGGACATTCCGCGGTAACCTTGTATTTGCCCGGTTCAAGCTCTTCCAGCTGGGCCGGTGTGAACCCGTAGGTTATGCCTGTGCCGAAGTGAAGTGCCTCGCCGGTCCTTTCGCCCTCTCCGTCTATCTCCCAGAGATTCCATTCTGCATCTTCCGGACTCTCACAGTAGAATGCATCGTTTTCCAGGTCCAGTTTAAGATCATCTACCAGCTCTTCACTTGCGTAGCATACATACAGCGGCTTGGTCTCTTCGTGATTTCTGCCGTGCTCGATTACTATGCGGACAACCGCAAACTCGATCTCTCTTTCAAAGTCGTTTTCGCCGGCTACCTCGAGCGTATACCTCCCCA
>PUNP01000184.1 GCA_003551785.1 Candidatus Brocadiaceae bacterium
AGTATTGGAGACTTTTATCACTTTGTATAATAAGGGTCTCATTTACAAAGGAAAATACATTATTAACTGGTGTCCCAGGTGCGGAACCGCACTTGCCGATGATGAGGTGGAACACGAAGACCATGAGGGGCATTTATGGTTTATTCGATATGCATTCAAGGATAATCCGCTTGAATATTTGACGGTCGCCACGACACGTCCTGAAACTATGCTGGGAGATACTGCTGTTGCCGTAAATCCTGCAGACCACCGCTATCGGCATCTTATCGGGCGTCAGCTTGTTCTGCCGGTTGTAAAACGGGAGATTCCTATCATTGCCGACGAGTGGGTTGATCCGGAATTCGGAACCGGCGCCGTTAAAGTTACTCCTGCCCATGACCCTAATGATTTTGATATCGGTAAACGGCATGATCTTGATTGTATAACTGTTATCGATGAAGATGGTAATATGACATTGTCGGCTGGGGATCAATATGAAGGGATGGACCGGTTCGAGTGCAGAGAGGCTCTGATCGAAGAGTTAAAGGAACGCGAGGAACTTGATGGAATTGAGGGGCATGAACATTCAGTTGGACATTGCTACCGCTGCCACGTAGTTGTTGAACCCTACCTTTCCGACCAATGGTTCGTTAAGATGAAACCCTTGGCTGAAAAAGCTATTGCAGCTACCGACGACGGTCGCGTAAACTTTCATCCTGACCGGTGGGCGGATTTTTACAAAAGTTGGCTTGAAAATGTCAGAGATTGGTGTATTAGCCGACAGATATGGTGGGGCCATCGTTTACCGGTATATTATTGTCAGAATTGTGACAATACTGTCGTGGCAAGGAAAATACCTTCAAAATGCGGAAGATGCGGCGGGGCTGATTTCAAACAGGATGAAGATGTACTTGACACCTGGTTTTCCAGCGCATTATGGCCTTTCAGTACTTTGGGATGGCCCGAAAAAACACCGGAATTAAAGAAATATTATCCCACAAGTACACTAATTACTGACCGTGGGATCATTTATTTCTGGGTTGCACGAATGGTTATGATGGGACTGGAATTAATGGGGAAGGAACCTTTCAGTGACGTATTGATTCACGGTACCATCTTAGATGAAATGGGCCGTAAAATGTCAAAGTCGTTAGGCAACGGAATCGACCCCATCGAAATGATAAATAAATACGGTGCAGATGCTGTCAGGTTCAGTCTCATCATGCTGACCACTGAAGGGCAGGATGTTAAGTTGAGCGAATCAAAATTTGAAATGGGACGCAATTTTGCGAACAAGGTCTGGAATGCTTCAAGGTTCACATTGATGAATCTTGATAATAAAAACAAAACAGCACACAGCCTGAACGAAGAACAGTTGGCTGCGGCCCGAAATTTTGAAGATGAATGGATTCTAAGCCGCTTACAGCATGCCGCCGGTGAAATAACCCGTTACCTGGACAATTTCAGAATCAACGAAGCAGCTCAGGTTTTATATGATTTTTTCTGGCATGATTTTTGTGACTGGTATTTAGAAGCAGTGAAGAACAGAATTCAGGACAAAGCTGATTCAGATGATGTCATTGCCGCTAAGGAAACATTGGCAAGCGTTTTAGACCACATTTTGCGGCTCATGCATCCATTTGTACCGTTCCTGAGCGAACGTCTTTGGCTTAAACTGAAACAAACTGCTCTGAATGGCGCTCCGCTCGCAGCACGAAATATGGGGCAGAGCGCATTAATTGTAGCAGAGTGGCCGGAATTAGATTCTGATCTCAGATGTCCTGAAATTGAAAATGATATGGATTTTATTCAGGATATGATTTCCGCGGCCAGAAGATTAAGAAAGGAAAAAGGCATAGCTGATAATACCCCCATGGAAATAGTTGTCTCCGCCCCAGACGAAAAGATAGCGGGAATAATTAAAAAGCATAAAAAAATACTGACGAGAATGGCTGATTTTGAAGATATTTATGCGGAAGTCGGCGCGGAAAAACCAGCTCATTCCGCAACTACCGTCGTCAATACTACAGAAATATTCTTTAAACTTGAAGGATTAGTCGACCTTGAAAAGGAAAAAGAGCGATTGGAAGAGCAAAAGTTGGACGTTATTGACCATATCGAGAAGATTGAAAGTCAGTTGGACAACCCTGATTTTTTGGCTAATGCCCCTGAGAAGGTGGTCAGACGTCAGGAAGAGCGGTCTAAAGAACTAAGAAGTAAATTAGAAAAAATCATTCAGAATCTTTCCGATATAAAATAATTATGGAATCACAAAAAGATGGTACTCATATTAACACACCGAAAATAATTGAGGATGTTATTGAGAGAGGGCAGGACAAGGGGTTTTTAACCTATAATGAAATTAATTCCCTGCTGCCGGATGAGGCGTCTGATGTGGCTCAAATAGACAATTTGTACACCTCACTTGATGATCTTGGCGTTGACATTCTGGATGTAGATAAGTTACAAGGCGGTCTGGACTTAGATGATAAGGGTATTTCCGGGGATATAAACGTTGAGCCGGGTGAGGAAGACGAGTATATTGAAAATGATGAAAATGAAATGTCATACGCTCGTGAAACAAAAGGGGGATACGGATACGGGGACGACTTAATTCGTGCGTATTTAAAACAAATCGGCGAAGTATCATTGTTAAACCGTAAGGCGGAATTGAACCTTGCAAAGAGGATCGAAATTTCCAGAAAGCGTTTCCGCCGTCATATTCTGCTATTCCTGCCAACCATCGAATTATGCTGCGACATTATAGACGATATGAATAATCGCAATATTACCATGGGAAGAGCAGTTGACTTCCGAAAAACCATTGAAGGAGTCGGACGTGAAGAAATTGGTAAAAGGTTACCTCAAAACCTCCATACTGTAAATAAACTTATTGCAAATACCCGATTGCTGTGGCAAAAATTAAATAAGTTTTATACTGATAAGGTGCCTGTTGGAGATAAAGGAACATTTCTTTTGCGTAAAATCAATTCAAATATAAAAAAGATGCGCACCCTCATTGAAGAATTCTGCCTCAAAATCGAAATGATTCTCCCTTTGATGAGTGAGTTAGAAAAATACTATGAAAAACTCATTTCAATAGAAAAAAAATGCTTACAAGCGCAAAGCCCTATAGAAAAACACGAAATAAATTCCGAACTACGAGGTTTGGGGATGGAGCTTTGCATGCCGATTAAGGTTTTCAAGCGCCGATTCGAGTTATTAAAACAGATGCATGACGATTATGAAAAGGTGAAAAAACAGCTTTCTGCAGCTAACCTCCGCTTAGTAGTCAGCATTGCTAAAAGATATAGAGGGCGAGGGTTGGGGTTTCTGGATATAGTTCAAGAAGGTAATACGGGATTACTCAAAGCCGTTGACAAATTTGAACACCGGCTTGGCAATAAATTCAGTACTTATGCTACCTGGTGGATTCAGCAGAGCATCCGCCGGGCAATAGCTTGTAACGGTAGAACTATACGATTACCTTCACATATGATAAATGCTATTGGAAAGGTTCGCTCCGTTCAAAAAAGTTTAGCTCAAAAAATTGACAAGGAACCAACTTTAGAACGTCTTGCGCAAGAAACCGGAATGCCCGAGCATGAAATTCAGAAAATCCTGAGCTTTGACAGACATCCCGTAAGCTTAGAGACCCCACTCAATGAAAATGATGAATATGGCGAAGAGGGAGTCTTGAGCGATTTCCTGGAAGATCAGGAGGGATACTCCCCCCCTGCTTTAGCAAGAAAGGCTATGCTCAAAGATGAAATAACCCATGTTCTTCAAATCCTGACTTATAGAGAAAGGGAAATA
>PUNP01000823.1 GCA_003551785.1 Candidatus Brocadiaceae bacterium
GAAGATGTCGGCGCCGAAAAAAGCAGACTCGTGCTCGGGAAACACAGCGGACGACACGCCTTCAAAACCCGCCTGAAAGAACTGGGCATTGAACTGAATGAACCCCAGCTTCAACACGTCTTTGAAGATTTCAAATGTCTTGCTGATAAAAAGAAAGAAATTTATGACGAGGATATTGAAGCGCTCGTCCGTGAAGAACTGGAAACTGAAGACGATCAGACTTTTGCAGAATTGATCAACTTCCATATCTCCAGCGGAACCGGAACCGTCCCAACCGCTACGGTGGAACTCAAACTCCAAGATTCAAAAACAACCGATGCAGCCACCGGTGACGGACCTATTGACGCCGTTTACAGGGCTATAGACAGGATAACGGGGATGGATTGCACGCTTTCGGACTATACTATACGGGCCGTGACCGGCGGAAAAGATGCGATGGGTGAAGTAACTGCCCAGGTGGAAGCCGAGGGGATGCTCGAACGAGGGCGGGCCACCAGCACCGATATCGTCGAAGCCAGCACCCGCGCCTACCTTATGGCAGTCAACAGAATCCTGCGTAAAAAAAAATCGTGAGTCAATACGTATCTGAAAATACTTTTCATTCGAATTGCTTATAAACCGCCCCGGTAGCCGCGCTGGTAACGTATTTGGCGTACCGCGCAAGGTATCCGGTCTTGATCTTCGGCTCAATCGGCATCCATGCATCTTTGCGGTTTTGAAGCTCACCATCGTCCACTTTCAGCTCTATTCGGCGCTCGGGGATATTTATTTCGACGATATCGCCGTCTCTTACAAGCCCTATAGCCCCGCCTGCGGCGGCTTCGGGGCTGACATGCCCGATGCACGGACCGCGTGTTCCGCCGCTGAAACGGCCGTCTGTGATAAGTGCGCAAGAATCGCCGAGTCCCATCCCGATAAGGGCTGCGGTCGGACTGAGCATTTCGCGCATGCCCGGACCACCTTTTGGCCCTTCATAGCGAATGATAACTACTTCTCCACCTTTCAATTGCCCATCAAGAATCATCTCGATTGCAGCTTCTTCGCTGTCAAAAACCCTCGCCGGACCGCTGAATTTCAACATCTTATCGCTGACGGCGCTCTGCTTGACGACACACCCGTCAGGTGCCAGGCTGCCTTTAAGCACCGCCATCCCGCCCTCGGGATGATAGGGATTGGAGGTCGGACGTATGACATCTTCCTCCTGCACAAAGGCAGTATCCGCTATCTGGCGGGTGGAGTCGCCACTGACGGTTTGACAGTCATTGACCAGGGTACCTAAACGCTTCAGTACGGCGGGAATACCGCCGGCATAATAGAGGTCTTCCATGAAATATTCTCCGCCGGGACGAAGGTTCGAGATATGCGGGGCCTGTCGGCTGACTTCATCGAAAGTACCCAGCGGGACATCGATACCGGCCTCATGCGCTATCGCAGGGATATGCAGACAGGTATTGGATGAGCCGCCAAGCGCCATATCAACGGCAATAGCATTATTTATGCTTTCAGGGGTAATGATGTCACGTGCGGTTATACCCTGCCTGACGAGTTCCACCACACGCTCTCCGCTTTCTTCGGCTATGCGCACCTTAGCCGCTTCTACAACCGGCGTGGCCGCACATCCGGGCATCGACATACCCATGGCTTCGGTCACACAGGCCATTGTATTGGCTGTATACAGCCCCTGACAGGAACCGGAACCGGGACAGGCCCTGAGCTCAAGGTTGGTCAGTTCCGCTTCATCTATTTCATTGCTGCGGAAACGCCCTATAGCCTCAAAAGTGTCACGAACCAGACTCAAGCGGCAGACGGAGTCTTCTCCCTGCTTGCGCCAATGGCCGGAGAGCATAGGACCGGCTGTGACGGCTATTCCGGTAATATCAATGCGCGCCAAGCCCATCAGCATGCCCGGCGTAATTTTATCGCAATTGGTGAGTAAAATAAGCGCGTCAAGGCGGTGTGCTTCGGCGACGGTCTCGATAGTATCCGCGATAAGTTCACGGGAAGGGAGCGAGTAGTGCATTCCCTTATGCCCCATCGCTATCCCATCGCAAATGCCCGGAACGCCGAAAACCAAAGGAACCCCGCCACCGGCGGCGACCCCGCGCTCTATAGCGCGCTCCAGCGATCGCATGGCGGTATGGCCGGGAATAATATCACTGAAACTGGAGGCTATTCCGACAAGCGGTTTACCAACATGTCGCGGAGCGTAATTACCGGTAGCATAAAGCAAAGCACGAGAAGGCGACCGTTCGACGCCTTTGACTGCAAGATCACTCCTTAATTGTTTTTCTGTCATTGTTTTTTCCCGAATACAAGTTAAATAAAGCAAAATGTTTGTTCATTTTAAGAGAACTCTTGCTGAAAAGAAAAGCAAATCGTATCGAAGCAGTATCAGCCTGACGCAAAATTAAAAAACAATCCGCCAGGAAACCACTGGTCATTTGATCCCGGGAAAACCCGACTTGTAGTGCATTGTTTCAAGCGTCCCGGGGGCGCGAAGCAATTTCCGTTCCCTCGAAAGAACTCACTACGCAACTTTTATAGCCTTTTCGGCCACGCCCCTGAGTTGGGTACGCCACAGTAAGGATTGCCAGTTTTGCTCATGAACGACATTTTTTATAGTCCGTGCTGCGATTTTACGCCCTTAATGATTTACCTATCTGTCCTGCTCTTTCTGCAACGGTAAACAAACTTTTTCTAAGTTCTACCGCGCTCATGTCCTGCCTGAGCAGGGTATTAAACATAACAAACTGAGCATCTTCTCCTTTTCCCGCAATCGCCAGCGCACCGTAAGGCATCTTCAAATTGCGACGCAGCGCGTATTCGTAATCCTTTTCTCTTGCCGGCCCACATTTTGAAAAGACAATAACTATCGGCTCGCCTTCATGATCCTTTTCGCTGAAATGGATACGAATTTTTTGGCTATCCCCCTCTTCACCTGTTATATCAGCGATAAATTTACCATCACTGATCTTTTTGTAAGAACAGGCGGAGTGTTCGTCGAATATCAACTCCATCAGCCGCTCATCTCCCAGTCCGGTTTTCCTCATTTCCGGAATGGATTGGGAAGAGTCCCCAAAAGGTTCGGGGGTTTCAACGGAGTAATTACCTGAGAAACTCATCCATGGCCCGGGATCGGGGCCGAGGTCTCTACCGGTAATGTTAACTAATGCTTCCCGAACGGCACTGCTTATATTCTGATCTTTCAGCAACGGAGCAAGCGCAGGAACAGCATCAGTATCATGGATTTCACCAAGTGCTTTAACCATAGCCCATTTTGCCCCTTCTGAGGGTGCACCGGTTAAAGCTTCGGTCAGTGGCGCAACAGCATCTTCGCCACACAACACGAGTTTTTTAATACAATCACTGCGCAAACGAAAATCTTCCAGTCCATCGATCAATTTACCAATTTTATTATCATTCATCGCTCTCCACTCCGGTTTAAATAATCCTGCGGTATTCCGACAAAGAATCATCGCTATTTATCAACACAAACATTCCTTTCTGTGATGCAAGCGATTCCGAAACACTCAACAGGATAGCTGGTAAGTTGTGAATAGTGCCGGTAAAAAAAGACAGAAATGTCTGTGTCACTTATTGCTATCAATACAGCAGGAAAATTCTCTTACCCAGCAATGTGCCGTCCCGCAATAATCCCGTTCAGACGTATTAGTATAAGAGGAAGCGTGTCATTATGAATATGATAATCGAAATTCTTAAAATGTCAACAATAAACGAGTGGATGGAGGCATTTATTTCATTGAACATTTTCAAAGAGCCAGGTCGTTAAA